>JAFDHR010000197.1 GCA_019308645.1 Deltaproteobacteria bacterium | reverse complement strand
ATCTTATAGGTTCTCTGATCTTTCATTTCAGCGTAATCTGCGTAATCTGTGGATCGGATATGGGTAAAGGAGGGTTTTTTGTTCAGCCAACCTCACCAATGTCTTTATGTGTTCATTTATCCTATTTAAAGACAGACAATCCCCGGTTTCTGGTACCATGATACGTAAAATGTCTCAACAGCTTGATTCTTTTACAATATTTGCCTGCTGAATAGCTTATGCCAATTTACCCAAAACAGCCTTAGGCTGAAATGGGTAAAGGGGATTAGGTTGCGGCTAATTTCTGGAGGGTGGTGATCAAGGTCCTTCTGAGATGCTCGACACGGCGCAGGGTGTAATGGCTGATGGAGTCGCGTTTGAGGTCTTTGATAAGCCACAAGGTTCCATAGGTTTTGTTTTCTTCGGCAAGCAAAGGCAGTTCGAGTTTTAAAAGACTTTCCCCGGTAACATCATTTACACTATCAAACCCTTCTCGCGCCCAAACCCACTTCTCTTGTTCTCTCTTTTCGGTTTGCCCTTCCTTGTGCCCTGAGCCTTGAGCCATGAGCCCTATGTCTTTTATATCCATCTCCGCCATATCAAACTTCAGCCTGTTCAGGGCTTTGCACACATTCAGCCAGGCCTCATTCACATCCGCAGAACGACTTATTTCAAGTTGAAGATTCAGAAAGCTCCGCCTTTCGTGGGTTATGCCTACTTCGTCTGTTACATCTTTCAGCCATCCGAAAACCTTGTCCATGGCAAAATATTCGAAATAACCCAGCTTGCGGAGACCTAAGATCACTGCCGCTCCCAAAAGGACCAGGATCAGGGCCGCACGCTCGTCTTTGGCATGTACCATAATGATCGCTACTAGTCCCGTGGCAATCGTGATCCCGTATATGGTCAATACAGCCAGGCGCTGGGAAAAGCCTAATTTCAATAGCCTGTGGTGAAGATGCTCGCCGTCCGGGCTGAACATTCTTCGACCTAACAGAAAGCGGCGAAGCGGTGACCAGACAGTGTCCAGAATTGGAACACCTAAGGCGATAATGGGTATGAGAATGGCCACCGCGGCCTGACCCTTAACAGACCCCATAATACAAAGGGCGGCCAGCATATAACCCAGAAAATAACTCCCGCAATCACCCAAAAAAACCGACGCAGGATTGAAGTTGTAACGCAGGAAACCAAGTGTTGCTCCACCCAAGGCAGCAAACCCCATTGCAACGAGGTACCTTTCACCGGTCATGGAAAGCACCAGAAGAACCACGGATACAAAAAAGGTTACACCAGCGGCCAAGCCATCCAGGCCGTCAGTGAGATTGACCGCGTTAATGATTAAAAGAAACCAGAAGACGGTTGCCGGAATAGAAAACCAGCTTAGATTCAGGGTCCCACCAAAGGGATTTGAAAGCCCGCCAATCTGGATTCCGCCAAGATATGCAATCAATGCGGCAATTGTCTGTATTAAAAACTTGATCCTCGGTCTCAACGGCTTAATATCATCCCAAAGTCCCAGCCCGAACACCAATAAACCCCCAATAATAAAAGCAATCATCTGGTTATCCAGGATGAGAAGATCCAAGATATTGGTCGAGTAAAACAGGGGGAGCAGAAAAGGCAGGAAAAAGGCCAGACAGATGGCTATGCCTCCGACCCGAGGTATCGGGGCGGTATGAACCTTCCTGTCTGACGGCATGTCCACCACGTTGTATTTCGCGGCAACCCTGGCCACGAGTGGTGTCAACACCAGGGCAAAAAACAGTGCAAGGCAGAATATGGCAATAATCGTCGTCATTTTTAATTAGACAAGATCAACGGGATCTTCAGGATAAGCCTAAATTTTCAATTCCGAAAATAATTTCTAAAGCATTTTTACCCAAAACAGCCTTAGGCGGAAATGGGTAAAGCTGATAAGACTTATTTGACGGGAATTGCAGCAAAACAGCTATAATTTATTATCCATTTTTGTCTGTTGAGACCTTTTGGTGGAGCTATTGCCCGACAGTCGCTGAAGAATGACACGTATCATAAATTTCGGGGTTGATACAAGATTACGATACCAAAGGCGTTGTGGTTCACGAAGAAGACGGGGCAGCCATTCAAGACCGTGTTTCTGGAACCAAGGATTCGAGCGCTTGACAGTGCCCGCATAGAAATCAAAAACAGCACCAATAGCTCCGATGAAACTCACGTCCAATTTGTCCTTATGTTGGCAAATCCACTTTACCTGCTTGGGAGCGGTCATACCGACCCAAAGGATATCTGTTTGGCCCGATCAGTTTGTCGGTCAGTCGGTTGGTCGGTTCCAATGACCCACTGAACAACCGGCCAGCCCCCCCTCTTCCAGCCTCGAAGCCGAGCCGCTATCAGCAAATAGGAGGACTAACCCCGGGCGGCTCGGGCGGCGTATAGTACCGTACGTCATGGGCCAGCTCACGCATGGTGACAAAGACATGATTGTCGCAGATCCACTCAAGCTTTGCTAGGGTGCTCTTCAGATTCACATAGCATTTGAAGCGCCGAAACAAGGGTAAAGGTAGGCGCGGATGATTTGGGTCAACTTCTCTCGGATGCACATACACAATCAACGGTCGGCTTGCCTGACGAAGTCTTCTCACGCCCAATTTTATCAACCATTTGGGGACGAGCCGAAGATAGCCACCACCAAAAAGGCTTATTCTTTTGCCGCATACCTCAATCACCGATTGGGGCAATTCAACAAGCTTCCCGGCTTTTGTATCGACAACAAAGGGCTCCAGTTTACTATTCGGTGCCCCACCATGCCCCCGGCTTGCCGGAAATACACTGGAATCGTAAGAATACCCAGCCAAAGCCACCTTTTCAAATGTCCAGTGGGTATCATCCCTTGTGCTAAAGCCAGCAGCTCGGAATCCCTTGACCTCGCACCCTGTAATATCTTCAAGCACCGCTTTGCCACGTCGTGCATCTTCAAAGAACGCCTTAGACCCAACCTCATAGGCAAGCACATGCCCATATCCATGACTTGCTATTTCATGACCGGCTTTGACACATCTACGAAGAAGAGATTTGTTCCTCTCTGCAATCCAGCCAAGCCAGAACATTGTTGCTTTTACAGAGTATCTATCAAGAAGCTCAAGCAACCAATTGACACCAACATCAACCCGGCTTTCAAGCGAAGCCCAATCATCAATCTTAGGCGAAGCAGGATTATCGAGAATATGAAACCAGTCCTCAACATCAATGGTAAAGCAGTTTTGAGAGCCCGCCATCAAAACAATCGCCTTCCAGCTTTTATAAATGCCTTTCTATCCTCTGCAGTAGGAAACGAAAAATACGTGGCATCCTCTTCAGCATTAGGTTTTCGCTGAACAGTACCGGCTTTTATCTGTTTAATGGCTTCAATCAAAGCTTTGGCACCTTCGGCCTTGGTTTTTGTAACAAGACTGTCCCAGGTATCATCTGGTGTAATTTCAACTTCCCTTTGAACAAGAATATCACCATTATCCAGTTTATCTTCAAGATCATGAACAGTTGTAGCTGTCTTAGTTTCACCGTTTCTTAAAACCCAGAAGGCTGGCATAAGCCCCCTGTATTTCGGTAACGGTGCGCCATGGACATTAATACAGCCCATTGGAATTTTATCCCTGATCTTTTTACCAATAATCTGCGGGCAGCTTATAGAGATAAGCAAGTCGGGCTGGTATTCCTCAAAAATTTCCTGAAATCGCGTATCTTTGATTCGTGGAACATAATAATACGGAACACTAAAAGCTTCAGCAACCTGCCTTAAATTAAACGATCCCTTGAAAGACGGTCTTGCCAACATTGCTTTCAGCTTTGCCATAATAACCCGCCAACCCATTATCCATGTGCCTTTTACGCCGAATAGTCTGAAATGCCGAATAAAGCCCTTGAGCGCCCCGCCATGGGTACTCATCGCAGGCAAAGATACAATACAGGCTACCTCATCAGGAAATTCTCTGCAAACAGCGGCAAACGACTTCGGCAAGTAAAGATTTTCTTCCTGGGTGAGGATAAACATTCTCATCTTAATATTTAAAATCCCTATCAAAAAACAGCCTTATTTTTTGCTTCACTAATAGATAAACAAACATAGATTCATGTTTCAAATTTCTCCAAAAGACTCTTTTTCCTCCGGTAAATATACGGTATAACCACTCAAGACCTATTATCCTTATCCAGCGAGGCGCCCATTTTTTGTGACCGCTATGGAAATCAAACGCGGCACCGACACCCATCATAATCGGAGCCTCAATCTTTTCCAAATGATCAAACATCCATTTTTCCTGTTTGGGGGCACCAAGGCCTACCCAGACGATATCCGCCTTTGATTGATTGATGCGTTCGATGATTTCCCTGTCTTCCGATTCCGTCAACGAACGGAACGGTGGACAAAAAGTACCCGCTATCTGAAGTCCGGGATATTTAACCGACAGCTTATCAGCAAGTTTCTCCGCAATACCTTCTGCACCACCATAAAAGAAGTGACGGTAGCCTTTATTTATGCCAGATTCACATACATCCAATAAGAGACTGGGGCCGGGAAGTCTTTCAGGAACGGGTTTGCCCAACATCCTGGCCCCCAACTGCATAGCTATACCGTCAGGTAAAACAAATGATGCATTTTCAAGCAAAAAACGGATTTCATCATCAAAGATCGCCCTGACACAAAGATGGGCTTCACAAAAACAGACATATCCCTGCTCAGGACTTTTTATTTTTTTCTCTATGCAATTGAGTAGCGTTTTTTTAGATATCCTATCAATGGGGGCAGCACCAACATAAACTTTATCAACGGCGTAATAGCCATTCTTCTTCTGAATTGTGTCCATTTTTGTGCTTTTCATTTTTGATACAATGAGACCTTTGAATATTTCGAAAAATCCATAAACTGGTCCTTCGGTGACGGAGTTTAACAGAAATTGTCACCGAGTTTTAGGTTTTGATTCCGTTTCCACGCCTATTTTCTGGCCTTTTCACCCCGTTTTGCAGCTCTATTCGGCTCTAATTGAACTCAAGATGCCCTTTTTAGACGTTCGGGCATACCTCTCCCCTGTTATTAAGCAGTTACAAGCAATTTAGACCCTCGAAAGAGATTAAATGCCATCTGCCTGCACATGGTATCCCAGAGA
>JAFDHR010000196.1 GCA_019308645.1 Deltaproteobacteria bacterium | reverse complement strand
TCTCCTTTTATTACAGGATAGTATACAGGCATGCTGAATGGATATGTCTGTTTTGGTATAGCACCAAAAAGAAGATGTTGTCAATTTGGAAAAAATGGTCTACAAAGGGCACATTGATTTCTATAAAAGGCATGCCCAAGAAATTGAGATTGAGGGTTATGAATTGTGACGTGGGGTATGGCATTGACAGATTTTAATTTTAGGCACTTTAGCTCACTTTAGGCACTTTAGGCACTTAATAAAGGCTTGACATAATTTTTGCTGATAGGTTTAATATCTGTAAGAGGATTGGGTTTAAAAAGGAGATTAGGATTGATCCATACTGCTACATGGAAAGACGTAAAAAACGGTCTGGTTACTGACATCTATTTTGAGAGAACAAAGAAGATCTTAGAAGCCAAAGGGATAGATTTGCATGTTCGGGCAGAATTTATGTCCCATAATCTCCCATCAAACTGGCCCTGGGCAGTTCTTGCAGGAGTTGAGGAATGTGCTGAGGTCTTAAAAGACCTTCCAGTTGATGTAAGGATGATGAAAGAGGGAACCATATTTACTACAAAACAACCTGTAATGGAAATCAGCGGAAAGTATCTTGACTTCGGCCAATATGAGACAACACTTCTTGGTCTTATATGTCAGGCATCTGGTATTGCTACAATGGCTGCCAGGTGTAAAAAGGCAGCAGGCAGGAAAGATGTAATAAGTTTTGGCGCTCGTAGGGCGCACCCCACAATAGCTCCCTTAATAGAGAGAAATGCATATATAGGGGGCTGCGACGGTGTATCCGTTGGCCTTGGTGCCAAACTCATTGGGAAAGAACCGGTAGGGACAATGCCTCATGCGCTCATTCTGATTATGGGTGATACGGTAAAGGCCACCAAGGCATTTGATGAGGTAATCGAGCCAAAAGTGAGGAGGGTAAGCCTGATAGATACCTTTAATGACGAAAAGATAGAGGCCCTTCAGGTAGCAGAGGAACTGGGTGATAAACTTTATGCCGTCAGGCTTGATACACCACAAAGCAGAAGAGGGAATTTTTTGGAGATTATGAAAGAAGTAAGATGGGAGCTTGATCTCAGGGGATATAGCGATGTAAAG
This sequence comes from Deltaproteobacteria bacterium, assembly GCA_019308645.1. The sequence goes on along the minus strand of JAFDHR010000196.1, from coordinate 4,023 downwards.
ATTTTTCTAAGTGGTGGTCTTAACGAAAAAGGTATCGAAAGCTATAATCCAGTAGCAGATGCCTATGGTGTTGGAACTGCGATAAGCAATGCGCCGGTAGTGGACTTTTCTATGGATATAATAGAGATAGATGGTCATCCTGTAGCCAAACGTGGAAAGAGATCGGGCAGGAAGAAGGTTTTTAGATGCAAGGAGTGTTTTAATGCAAGGGTTTGCCCTGTGAAAGAAAGTTCAGGAAGGTGTTCATGTGGAGGTGTTGAGGAAGAAATTTTGGTACCATTTGTTTCTAAAGGCCATCTGGAGTATTCCTTACCTGAAGCTTCCCAGATCAGGGACTATGTTTTAGAGCAGTTGAGTAAGATGGAATTATAAATTTATAGAACCATCCATGGCCCATAACAATAAAAGAAAGGTCGCTAATCTAAGTCGTTTTTTGAATTACATATTAGGAAACAGGCCAGATGAATTTGGCCTTGTCCCGGATAAAGAGGGCTATATAAGCTTGAAAGAGCTTCTAAAGGCTATTAATGAAGAACCCAATATGGCCTATGTCAGAGAATCCCACATTAGAGAGGTTTTGTTTGATAATAGGGATGGTATCTTTGAGATTGCCGGGAAAAAGATCAGATCTACTAAACGAAACTATAGCCTGATAGATAAGGATCAAGCGCCTGTCCCTTCCCCAAAAATCCTATATAAGGGAGTCAAAAGAAAGACATACCCCTTTATTCTTAAATCCGGGCTTTTGCCGGGATCGAACGGACATGTGGTGATGACAAAAGACAAAGATTTTGCCATACGTATTGCGCAGCGGTTAGATCAAAGTCCCATCATCATAGAAATAGAGACAGAAGCAGCCACTGAAAACGGGATAACCTTTTCCCCTTTTGGTGATTCTATCTATCTAACAGATACAGTCCCAACCCGGTTTATTCATGGTCCACCATTGTCAAAAGAGTTACCCGCCAAAAAAGAGACCGTAAAGAAAGAAAGGGAAATCATTCCAGGATCATTTATTTTGAAGGCAGAAAGAGATCCTGATTTAAGGCGTCGAAAAAACGTAAAAGAAAGAATTGAGTGGAAGAAAGGCATGAAAAAAGGCAGAAAAAGGGCAGGCACTACAAAAAGCAGTTCGCAGTTACCTTTTTAAGAAAATAGTAGGAACTTATAAAATAAAACATAGGAGGTAATTATGGATCCAGTAAATATAGTATCGTCAGTTGAAATCGGCATACCCCTTTTTATGGTTATCTCTTATGTTGCTATAATCTCTGTATGCCTCCTGCTGAACAGGGTGCGGTTAGGTCTGGCTGTGTCATTTCTTTTTGTCTTTTATATTGGCTATTTTTACAACAGAACACTTCTACTTAAGACTATTGAGGGTTCTATAATAGGCACAGTGATATATGCAGGTCTGGGCATTACTATCATTACTTTGGCACTTGCCTCTTTCCTCCTCTCCCATAAGTAAAAATAGGCACTTTTCATTAAGCTTGAACCCATGCCCGCAGGGGGAAATCCTTTATTGTGTAACCTAGTTTAAGGATTGTAATGTCTGAGGGAAAGATAATTGAATACATTGACCAGAGAAAAATTGTGCTCTCGGTGTGTGTGAAAGACAGAGGAAACAAGCTACAGCTTTTAACTATATCTAACCATGAGGTGAGTATTTCTCCCAAAAGGGCGCTTCTCATTTCATCAGCCACCTTAAATACCGCCATGTCAAGAGGAGAAATACTACAAGGGTTAAAAGTAATTGAAAAAATACGAACTGATTATATGACAACGATATCTGTTCAGGATCTCTGGGAACTCACTCATGAGGAAAATAGGGCCTTTACCTATAAATATCTTGCGCAGCTTTCCTTTGGCAGAGATATCACTGATGATCACATATCTGCCCTGGTTAGGACCCTCTTTGCAGATGGTGCCTATTTTAAGATAAAAGATGGCTCTTTTATCCCCAACAGTCCGAATAAGATAGAACAAATACTAAAGGCCAGAGAAATTGCTGAATTAAGAGAGCGGGAGTTAGCAGAAGGAGCAAATTTCCTTAAGGAGGTAATAAATCACAGACATCCTGAGGAATTCCCCTTAAAAGACAAGATTATTGAACTACTCATTCAGCTTGCCCTTTATGGAAAGGATGCCCCAGATTATAAGCTCGGCAAGGAAATGTTTTCCCGGGCTGGAATAACGAATATAGACAATGCTCGCCGCATATTAGTAGACCTGAATATATGGGATGAGGATGAGATTCTTGATCTTCATAGGTTTAACATCAGATCTAATTTCAGTGAACTGGCCCTTAAAGAAACAGATAGTGTAATAAAAAAAGAGGCAGGCTCACCGGAACGGAAAGACCTGCAAGATCTATCTATCTTTACCATTGATGGACCATATACTAAGGATTTTGATGATGCATTAAGTTTAGAGCCTATTGAGGGAGGTTATAGGCTTGGTGTTCATATTACTGATCTAACTCCATTTATCAAGGCCGACGGACACTTAGATAGGGAGGCCTCTAACAGGGCAAGCTCGATATACCTTCCGGTTTCCCAAATCCCTATGCTCCCGCCAGGTCTTTCTGATAATACATTAAGTTTGGTAAAAGGCTTTAAAAGGTTTGCTATATCCCTTTTTGCAAATTTTGATAGGGATTTGAATCTGAAAAACTATCATTTTATGCCTACTATTATCAAGGTAGAAAAACAGCTTACCTACGATCAAGTAAATACAAGATATACAAAAGAGCCGATTTTTTCGGCTCTTTATCAATTGTGCCAAGCTCTCAGGCAAAAGAGGGTTGATAATGGCGCCATGCTTATCCCTCTCCCAGAAATCCATTTTGAATTCGACAATAATTCAGGTATATTCCCCAGATTGATAGAACAGAATACTCCCTCTAAAATCATTGTCTCAGAATGTATGATTCTATATAACTGGCTAACAGCAAAGTTTGCCTCTGAAAAGGGTCTGCCTATCCTTTATAGAAGCCAGGAAGCACCTCAGGAAAGACTGCCAATTGATGAGTCTAAGTATATCTATTACGTATTTCGGCAAAGGCGAAAGCTTCGGCCTCTTTATATAGACACAATACCTCATCCACATAGTAGCCTTGGAGTTGATATATACACCAACGCAACTTCTCCTTTAAGAAGATATATGGACGTACTTGTCCAGAGACAAATCTGTTCTGCCATACTTCAAAAAAGCCCTGAATATGAAGAATTGAGGCTTAAACAGCTAAATATGGTGATACAGCAGACATTAAGAGATATTGATTTAATGAAGAGAAATCAGGTCCGGTATTGGATGCTTAAGTATCTTGCAGGATGCATAAATGATAGCTTTCATGCGATTGTTTTCCAAAAATTTAAGTATAAATATTCGATAATATTAACCGATCTGCTTTTTGTTGCTGCCCTTCCAAACGTAAGAGGTCTTGAGCTATCACCAGGTGAAGAGATAAAGGTGGCTGTGAAAAAATCAGACCCTTGGGATGACATACTAATCCTTGAGATAGCCAATTAGTGTCTGAATGAAAAGCCAGTTCAGGCACGATTTTGGATTTTGGATTGCGGATTTTGGCCTGCCCTGGTGCGACTTATTAGGTTCGAAGCTAGCGCCCAGATATTTAGTTTATAGAGCTATCCGTTGTTACTGTCCCGGAAAACCAGGTCTGGGCCAGGGATTAAAAAATAAAGCAATTTCAAAGTCTTGAAGATTTAAGGCCAAAACTTGCAAACTATATTTCGAGGTTTTCGTTCAGACATTAATTAATCCTATCAAAACATTTGTGGATTGTACTGCACACTATGCCTCAGCTATCTTCCTTAAGATCAATTTACCGTTTCTATCATATACAAATATCTCAAAAATGAGCGCTCTATTGATTGATTTGCTGAGTGTATATTTACTGCGGATTGACTTGAACCTCTGTATAAAAAACCGCTGCCCATTCCTATAGTTTACAGGGAGCCCGTCTTTGAGCGGTGAGTTAGGATAAACCCAAACCTCAGA
>JAFDHR010000009.1 GCA_019308645.1 Deltaproteobacteria bacterium | reverse complement strand
GACGAAGGCTTTGAGCCAGGACCGTTTGGCTCTATATTATCAACTTGAATTCCAGGCTCTGATAGAAACTTTAGCCATATAGTCAAATGAATTAGTCCCATAAAATCGCTGACATATCGGGAAAACCAGCAGCGCAACCATAAAACGTTAAACGAAACCAACATCACTTCGCCCCAAGCAGCGGTATATTAATACGCCTTGGGCGTATTAATCTCAACAACTCGTCGGTTTGAGGCTGAGCTGCGCTATGGATAAGGAGAAAAACGGAGGTTGCTTGTGAGACCATGTGGTGTGTTTGATAAAAGTTACGCTCTGGATATCGCTATCATCAGGACATGGCAGCACTGGGTAATCCTTGTATCTGCCCTGATCCTTCTCTATCTCTTCCCCCTATTTGGCTCTTATTATCTCATTAGTTTTATGAATATGCTTGCAATTAGTGTGATTGTTGTCCTCGGTTTGCAGATTGTAAGTGGATATTGTGGACAAATCTCCTTTGGCCAGGCGGCATTCATGGCTATTGGCGCCTTTACCTCATCAATACTCACTATAAAGCTTGGATTTCCTTTTTGGATTGCCCTGCCCCTATCTGGCATTATTGCAGGAGCAATCGGAATTATTGGTGGTGCCCCTTCCTTAAGAATCAAGGGCATGTATCTGGCCATGGCTACTATAGCCATACACTTTGTGGTTATCTGGCTAATCCTTCATTTGGAGATTACCGGCTCATTTAAAGGCCTTTATCCACTACCACCAAGCTTGGGGAGCTTTGAATTCGATACAGATGAGAGGATGTATTATATCATCATGACTACTATGGTTATCATGACCTATGCTGCCAGAAACCTGATCAGGACGAAGGTTGGAAGGGCCTTTGTGGCTATACGAGATAATGACCTTGCAGGAGAGGTGATGGGGGTCAACCTTTACTACTACAAGTCGCTCGCCTTTTTTATTTCCTGTTTTTATGCAGGCATTGCAGGTTCCTTGTGGGCACACTTGATCACAGTGGTCAATTCCGAGCAATTTACATTACTCCATGCCCTGGAATATGTGGGCATGCTGATTATCGGAGGTGTGGGGAGCATACCTGGAGTATTTTTTGGTGTTCTTTTTATTCGAATCCTCAACGAGGTTGTTATGTTTACGTCACCTGTTCTGGCTAAGGCACTCCCCTGGTTGGGTTCCTCTCCGGCTGCCGCACTTGGGCTCACTGCCTTTGGTCTGGCAGTAATAATATTCTTGATCTTTGAACCAAGAGGCCTGGCACATCGCTGGGAAATATTCAAGGCCTCTTACAGGCTCTATCCATTTGCCTATTAATGGTAAAGAAAGGAGGTGATAAAAAATTACCGGCATTATTTTTTATGTAAGCTCTATTATTAAAAACCTTTTAAAAAGAAAGGGGGCTACTATGAGAAAAAAATGTTTAATTTTTCTCTCAATAATTTTAACAATTTGCTTTAGTATCGCTACTTTCAGTTCGTCATCTTTTGCTAAAGAGGTTGCCTATCTCAGTCTGGCAGACTATACAGGCCCTATTGCAGGCCTCAATGTTCCCGCTGATATGGGGCTTGAAGACTATATCAAGGAAATAAACGCAAAAGGCGGTGTTGATGGAGTAAAGATAAAATTTATCGGAATCGATACCAGATACGATGTTGCCAGGGCTGTGTCTGCATACAAGCGGTACAGAAGAACTAAGCGCTTGTTGATGGTGAACTCTATCAGCACCGGTATAGGAAAGGCCGTTGCCAGGTTGATCGAGAGGGATAAAAGGGCCCAGCTCGTCCCCGGAGACGGGGAATTTCAGGCCCACCTTCAAAGGACCTTTATCTGGGGTCCTGCGTATCAGGATGCCTTTGCAGCTTCCCTTGATTGGATTATGGCTGACTGGAAGGCCAAAGGAAAATCCGGTGCCCCTGTCGTAGGATATCTTAGCTGGGATAACCCTTTTGGCAGAGAACTCTTACGGGGCGGCAAAGAATATGCGGAAAAGCTGGGTATAAAGCTGCTTCCACCCGAATTTTTCCCGCCCGGCACCCTCAAACATGATGTGTATCTAACACGGCTTGCCAAAGCGGGCGCAAAATACATCCATGCCGGAGGTGTTGACCCTACTCCCACCAATGTCATCAGAGATGCTTATGCTTTAGGTCTTACAAAGAAAATACAAATGACCTGCGGCTACTGGGGGCCAACCGCCTTAGGAATTGGAGTACATGCAGAAGCCTTAGAAGGGACTGTTATTACCTCATTTTTCGAGAGGGGTACAGATGCTATGAAGAACAAGGTCCCCACGGATCTGTGGAAAAAATACAGGGGTTCCCTTGGTAAGTATAACGAGGTGTATGCGATGGGCATGTCCTGGGGACTGACTTATATAGCTGGTTTAAAGGCCGCCCTCAAGGCCGTTGGCTATGAAAAGCTCAAGGCAGACGACATGTACAAGGCATATCAAAGAATTACCGGTTTTGAGAGACTGGGAATTCAAGGACCGTGTGCCTATAGCCCCACATCCAGGAGAGGAAGCCTGGAGGTTAAAATTTACCGGGTAAAGAACGGTAAGATTGTCCCCATAACTGGCTGGCGAAAGGCACCTGATGCAGTAAGCCTTCATAAATTTTAATAGAATATAGAAAGGAGGCAAAAAATGAAAATCATTAAGATTATTTTCCTATTTTTTATTATCCCGGCCACGGTGTTAGGGGCTATTTCATGCCAGACCCTACAATCACTAACGGGGCCAAAGGCAACCCTGGAGATAGCACCTGCTGAGATATTTCTTTCACCTGCCTTAATCAGAAAACCTGTTACCTTCAAAGGTACCGGATTTCAGCCCAAGGAGATGATAAGTGTGGAGATGGTTCTACCGCCTGGCTTAAAGATGAAAGGGATAACAGAGGGAGAGGATGTTGGAATTGCTGTTGCAACTTCTGACGCTAACGGTAACTTTACAGCTGCCATGGGCCCTACGGCTACCCTGAACTGGTTTTTTCAGGTTGGGTGGACACCCCTGCTGAGGCCAAATTTTAAAGAGGCAAGGCCAATACCCCCTGGTGTGTATAAGATTAATGCAACGGGTTTATATTCTGATAGGGTTGCTACCTCAACCCTGAAAATCGTTCCTCCACCAAAAAAGAAATAGTCATGCTCACCCTAAACAACATTGAGGTAATCTATAGCGATGTTATATTGGTCCTTAAAGGGGTCTCTCTGGATATTATGGAGGGCAAAATCGTGACCCTTTTAGGGGCCAATGGGGCCGGTAAGTCCACTACCTTAAAGGCCATATCCGGTCTTTTAAAGACCGAATTAGGTGAGGTAACGGATGGCAATATTGAGTTTGAGGGCAAAAGAATCGATCAAAAAAGCCCTGAAGAAATAGTAAGATTGGGTATTGTTCAGGTTATGGAAGGCCGGCCCCTTTTTGAACAATTGACTGTGGAAGAAAATATAAAGGTAGGGGCATATTCAAGAAGTGACACACTGGAAATAAAAAAGGATATGGAAAACGTCTACCAGTACTTCCCTATCCTGACAGGTATGCGGCATAGAGTCAGCGGCTACCTTTCAGGAGGGGAGAGGCAGATGCTGGTAATGGGAAGGGGCTTGATGGCCAGGCCTACATTAATGCTCCTTGATGAGCCATCTCTCGGGTTAAGCCCCTCCATGGTTAAAGAAATTTTCAAGATTATTGAACTCATTAATAAAGAGAACAATGCGTCCATTTTGTTAGTTGAACAGAATGCCTCTGTGGCCCTTTTAATCTCAGATCATGCATATGTCATGGAAAATGGCAGAATAGTGCTTGATGGCCCCTCAGCTAAACTCAAAGAAAATGAGGATATCAAGGAATTTTACCTCGGCTTAAGTCAAGTCGGTCAAAGGAAAAGCTATAAGGATGTGAAGCACTATAAGAGAAGAAAAAGATGGCTTTCCTGATCCCTGTCTTTAAGTAACCATGAAAAACCTATATAGAAAAGAACATCGTCTTTTTAGAGAACGATTTAAGGGATTTCTATCTGAAGAAATAATTCCTTTTTATGACCAGTGGGAAAAAGAGGGGATTATTCCAGAGGAAGTTTGGAAGAAAATGGGCGAGAATGGATACCTGTGTCCCTGGGTTGAAAAAGAATATGGTGGTGCAGGGCTTGGACTTGAATTCTCCTTTATCATCACTGAGGAGATGGCCTATGCCGGAGTGTATGGCCTTATGGCTGGACTTCACAGTGATATTGTGGCCCCATATATACATAGCTTTGGAAATGAAGAGCAGAAAAAAAATTGGCTTCCTGGCTGCATTTCAGGTGAGATAATCCTTGCTGTGGCTATGACAGAGCCGGATGCAGGCTCAGATCTATCATCCATTAGAACAACAGCCGTGAAAGAGGGAGAAAACTATATAATTAATGGAGAGAAGATATACATCTCCAATGGCATACTATCTAACCTTGTTGTGGTTGCCTGTAAAACAGAGACAGAACATGAATCTCCATATAAAGATATCAGCCTTATCTGTGTGGAGGACGGCTCACCCGGGTTTTCCAGGGGTAGAAACCTGGAAAAAACAGGGTGGCATAGTCAGGATACAGGTGAACTTATATTCAGAGACTGTCAGGTACGTGTATCCAACCTCCTGGGAGAGGAAGGAAAAGGCTTTTATTATATGATGGAAAAACTCCAGCAAGAAAGGCTTGTAAGCGCTATCATGTCCCAGGCAGCAGCAGAGGCTGCATTCAATATGACCCTTGATTATTACAAACAAAGGAAAGGCTTACATCAGTCGGAGATACCGGTTGATGCAAACGGGATAGCGGAGATGGCCACTGATATTGAGATAGGACGCACCTTTTTAAATAGCCTTATCTATGATCACATAAATGGTGAAGATATCATTAAGAGGGTATCAATGGCCAAATGGTGGACCTCTGATATGGCCAATAGGATTATATCTCAGTGCATGGAATTATACAGAGATTATGGCTACTTAGAAGACTATAAAGTTGGCAGGTTTTTTAGGGATGTAAGGGCACACCCTATCTATGCTGGGACTAATGAGATTATGAAGAGGATTATAGGGAGAAAATTGGGAATTTGATGCTATCTAGTGCCTGAACGAAAACTATCCAGAGCTGTCATTTCGAGCGTAGCGAGAAATCTTACCGTATTGTTATTGTTCAAATATAAGATTTCTCCCTTTGGTCGAAATGACAAAAAAGAGGAGTTTTCGTTCAGACACTAAGGTTAAACTATATTTAAGGGCATAACAAAAAAAAGATACCCATGCCCCTGGACCAGAACATAATTACAAGCAATATTTTGAGAAATTATATTTGATGGATTTTCATTTAACTACTGAGCAGATAGATATCCAAAAGGCGGCAAGGGAGTTTGCCAGAGGAGAATTTGATCCAGATGCCGCTCTCGATTATGATTTAAGGCAGCAATTTCCATTAACCATCTGGAAAAATGCCTGTGAACTTGGATTTATTGGGGTGCACTTTCCTGAAGAGTATGGCGGTCAGGAGCTTGGTCTTTTAGAGAATGTCCTGATAGTGGAGGCATTTTGCCGGCAAGATTCTGGCGTTGGGATGGCATTGGCGCTTTCAGATTTTGGCTCAGAAATAATTGTAAGAAATGGAAATGAAGATCAGAAAAAAAGAATCCTGCCTTTTATTGTACATGGGAAAGGCATCGTTACAAGTGCCTTCTTAGAGGAAGGGTATTTTCTTGCACCCTTAGCAACCACTGCAAAAATAAGTAAAGACGGATGCATGATTAATGGAATGAAATCCTTTGTTACACTTGGAAGCATAGCCGACTATATAATCATTGTCTGCCAAACCAGGCTGGATACACCGCATGCACAAACCGTTATCCTGCTCGAAAGAGAGATAGATGGAATAGAGGTATCGAGTATGGGAGAAAAGGTGGGCATGAGGATGATTCCAGTGGACCAGATTTCTTTCACCAATGTTCGTGTTCCAGCAGAGAATATAGTTGGGCAAGAAGACACAGGTTATTTTCAGCTGCAAGATTTTTTCAATGAGATGAGGATTAAAACCGGTGGCATGGGCATAGGTATTGCTCAGGGAGCACTGGATAAGGCGTTAGAGTATAGTAAAAAAAGAGAACAGTTTGGTAAACCGATTGCAAGCTTTGGTGCTGTAAGAAACAAACTGGCAGATATGTATATTGATGTGGAAATGGCGCGGCTTATAACCTACAAAGCAGCATGGTCTTTTGATACGGGAGCGCCTGATTCTCGAGCAATTTTAATGTCCAGGATGATCGCCTCAAAGGCGGCATATAAGACTACATATGACGCTGTACAGATCTATGGGGGGTATGGTTATATGACAGAAGGTCACATTGAACACTTTTACCGGGATGCAAAGGTGCTCGATCTTTTTTTAGAACCAGGGCAAATACAAAGAACTATGCTTGCCGATCATATAACTGGTAAGGCTCGTGATAGATAAATATGTGGAAAAATCGAAGGTTTCAATAAGGGAGACAACACTGTGGAAAATTATGTGATTGTGAGTGCCAAAAGAAGCCCTTTTGGCAAATATTTGGGTTCCCTCTCAGAAATGGAACCACTTGATGTGGCTGTCCATGTGGCTAAGGCAACCCTTACGGCACCTGGAAAAGACATAACCAAGGATATAGATCAGATCTTCGTGGGTAACTGTATACCGGGTTCCTTTGAGGCAGGTTCTGTTACTGGCAGACAAATTGGTCTCAAACTGGAACGTGATGTCTTTACTACTACACTGGATACGGCATGTTGCTCACCCCTTACGGGTCTCCGTATGGCTCTCTGGGGGATGCGTCTTGGCGAGCTCGAATCAGCGCTGGTCATAGGGGTAGAGGCCATGAGCCGTGTACCTCATTTCAGTCGACAGTTGAGAACTGGTGTGAGGATTGGGAAGGTGAATCTTCCTGACCCTATTTACCCTATCTCTTATCCTGGCTATAATTCCGTAGCGGTGGACGCCTCTGATGGAGCGGAAAAGTACGGCATTTCCAAGAGGATGCTTGATACCTTTGCCATGGGCTCCCACCTGAAATGGGCAGATGCTATGAATGCGGGGAAATTTGAAGATGAAATTGCTCCCATAAAAGTGAGGAAAGGACGAAAGGAATATCTTTTTTTGGCGGATGAAATGCCGAGGCCCAATGGAAGTGTTGCCCTTATTGAGATCCTTCCTACTGTATTTGGCTCAAAGACGACTACTGCCGGAAATGCTCCGGGATTAAACGATGGCGCCTCTGCCATAGTAGCAATGACAGAGAAGAAGGCAAAATCCTTGGGTCTCCCAATACTTGGAACCATAGTAGATCAAGCTGGTGAAACCGATATGCCATATGGTATTTCCTGGATACCGGCTATGAGCATAAAAAAGGTACTGGACAGAAACGGGATGACCATTGATGATATGGATCTCATTGAGATTAACGAGGCCTTTGCAGCCATGCCACTGGTGAGCACAAAGATCTTGGCCGGTGAAGATGAACAGAAATGGTATGAACTGATCTCGAAAACCAATGTCAATGGCGGGGCTGTAGCAATCGGTCATCCTGTGGGCGCATCAGGCCTTCGAATAGCGATGACCTTGATGTATGAACTAAGGCGACGCGGCGGTGGTCAAGGAGTGGCTGCCATTTGTGGAGGATTGACACAGGGGGAGGGGGTTATTATACGGGTTTAGGAAATGCATGAGGCACAGCAATACGTATTATACATATGTTGGTAAAACGAATCACTATCTTTATAGTATAGGAAATCCAATTTTGGACGCAGATTAACGCAGATTTTTCGGATTAAGAAATAAAAAATTATTATCTGTATATATCTGCCCCCCCTGGCGCGACATAGCAGAGACATAAGCCTGCTTTAGTATTAACGCCAGAGCTTGGCTTTATCACTAATCCTTGCATGCCAGGTCTGGGCCAAGGTGAAGACCTGCCCGACGGCTGGCAGGCGGGTCTGCGGCCTAATTTAAATAGGTAGCTAACAAAATCCAAGGGGAATGAAAACATGCAGGAGCTCAGATATAAAATCGATAGGGAAAAGGGTATAGCAATTTTTGAGATTGATACGGCTGGACCTGTTAATACCATTGGTGAGCAATTTATTACAGAGTTGGGAGAGGCTACAGAAAGGGCTCACAAAGACAGGGTGAAAGGCGTTATTCTATCATCAGGAAAGGCAAAGAGTTTTTTGGATGGGGCCAACCTTATGGAGATTATGAAGGACCCGTCACCTCTTAATGTAAAACATCTTGTCCTGAAACTTCATGAGACACTGGTGGCATTAGCTAAAAACCCCTTTCCAGTTGTGGCTGTCCTGGTGGGCCAAACCGCTCTTGGAGGCGGTTTTGAGGTCCTTTTGTGGGGCTGTGATCATATATTTGCTACCTCTGGATCAAAATTGGGGTTTCCTGAGATTAATGTTGGCCTCTTTCCTGCTGGTGGCGGACCTGAGACTCTCAGAAGGGCCATGGGACTCAAGACCGCATTGGATATTATACTGGGTGGAAGGATTCTACCTGTGGAATCTTACTCACACTCAGGGTTAGTGACCATGGTCTCAAGGGATGAGATTTTCTTCGAGGTGGAAAAATGGATTGAGAACAATAAAGGTATAGTGAACAGAAACTATGATCCTGAGTGGAAGGAACCCAATCTGTTGAGTATAGAGGAACAGCAGACACTTATTAAAAGTGCCCGTGGGCGTTATACTGTGTGCCCGGAGAAACCGTATTTCAAGGCAGCCATTGATGCCATTGAAGAGGGTCTTGACTTACCCTTAGAGGAGGCTATCAGAAATGAGGTGAAACATTTCGCTCCATTAATTGTCGAACCCAATGTCAAAAATAAGATTGACCTCTTTTTTTCTTTAACAAACATTGTTCCCAAATTAGCAACGATTGATCGCAAAAAGGCCATACCGGCACCAGAGATAGCCATCATTGGTGCCGGGTTAATGGGACAGGGGATAGCCCAGATCTGCGCTGATAATGGTATAAAGGTAGCGCTCTTTGATGTGGATAAACAGACAGCGCAGGCAGGGAGAGAAAAGATCGGTAATAGTTTGAAATTATTAGTCAAAAAAGGCCGTTGGCTCCCAGAGCGGAAAGAACAAGCTATGAATAACATTTGGCCAATGGAGGATTATGGAGAACTCGAGAGCACTCCCCTGGTTATAGAGGCGGTGTTTGAGGATTTGGATCTAAAGCAAAAGACTCTCAAACAGGTACAGGATGTCAATGCTGATATCATTTTTGCCTCCAATACCTCTACCATACCCATGGAGGAAATTTCAGCACTCTCATATCGGCCAGAACAGGTAGTTGGGATGCACTACTTTTCGCCCGTACCGTTAATGCCGCTTTTGGAGGTAATTCAGGGTCCTAAAACATCTGAGACAGCGCTTGCTACTGCGGTGATTTCTGGTCGTCAACAGGGAAAGACCTGCATCATCGTGGGTGATGGGCCTGGGTTTTATACCAGCCGCACCTTTGGTGTGTTTGTGATGACTGGTTTTTATCTGGCAGAAATGGGACTCGATCCATGGGAAATAGACCGCCTGGCACTTGAGGCAGGTTTTCCTCAGGGACCCCTGCATGTGTATGGCACTGCGGGTGGAAATGTGGTATACCATGCAGGCCTTTTTATGGAATCCAGAATGCCTGATCTGTTGCCGGTGCCAGAGACTCTTATCAAGATGTATGAGGCGGGATATACAGGTGCTGGCAAACCCTGCTTTTATAAAGACGGCCTAAAGCCTGATACATCGGCCTTGGAATTTATTGTTCGCAACAAATCCCTTCCAACTCCTGAAAGGGATGAGGTAAAAGAGATGCTTTTACTTGCCATGGTAAACCAGGCCTTTCTTTGTCTGGATGAGGGCGTTGTGCGAGATTATTTTAGTATGGATATTGGAGCCATATTGGGGATCGGGTTCCCCGATTGCTGGCACGGGCCTGCCCGCTATGTGAGCCAGAAGGGCGTACGAACAACCCAGGGGAGAATACAGACAATGTATGAAAAATACGGCCTTTCATTTTTCAAGCCTGCCAAGGAGTTTGAGAGATTAATTGCTTGTGGTGTGGACAGAGGGCTGATTTAACAGGCACCTTATGGAAATGCGAGAGAATAGAGGAGTGATAACGCTGTATGTCTCATGATTTTAATCTTTCAAGAGAAAGAATGGTAAAAAATCAGCTCGTCACCCGTGGCATAAAAGATGAGAGAGTGCTCCAGGTTATGGGCAAAATTCCCAGGCATCTTTTTATTGAAGATGCCCTGTATGGAGAAGCATATAATGATCACCCAGTTCCTATAGGTGAGAAACAGACTATATCACAGCCTTATATTGTAGCACTCATGACAGAGGCATTGGAGCTGAAGAGAAACGAGAACACCTTAGAGATAGGAACAGGTTCTGGCTATCAGACAGCAATTCTGGCTGAATTGTCGAGCAGGGTGTATACTATTGAGAGAATCAAATCATTACTGGGAAACGCAAGAAAACTACTGTCTCAGCTGGGATATGATAATATCCTTTTTAAGGCCTTTGATGGAACCCTGGGCTGGAAAGAATATGCCCCGTTTGATGCTATCATGGTAACGGCTGGTGCCCCACATATAGCAAAGCCCCTTATAGATCAGCTGGCAGATAATGGGCGAATGATTATCCCGGTTGGTGACAGATACAGCCAAGAACTGATTAAGGTTATCAGAAGGGGAAAAGATTTAGAGCAAAAGAGTTTAGGGGGATGCCGTTTTGTTAATCTCATTGGTGCCCACGGTTGGTCGGATTAAGGGAAGTGCCTGAAGTTTGGTAACTTCTCAATAACTTCGGGTAATGGGACCTATATCAATACTTGCGAGGATGGGACTTTTCTTCAGTTCAGAGGCTCCCGGCCTGGTATTTTCAACGACTTATCTACGGGGGAGTTCTGCCCCCTCCGCATTTCCCGTCCAATAGACGGGACTGCGGGTTCCCCCATAGATAAATCGCGAAAATACAGCGGCCTCCCGCCATTCCTTCAGAAAAGCCCCATCCTCTTAGAGGGGAACTAACAAACTGGTAATGCTTTAAGGAGCTGAACCCGAAGTTTTTGATAAGTTACAAAGTTTGTTGTTCGTTGCTCCGCTGCCGGATGAACGGTGAACAGTGAACGTCTTATAGGAGATTTGAATGAAGTTGAATGAATTTCCAGAGGATATCAGAAAATATCTTATACCTGAACCGTCAGGCAGGATGTTTTACAGGTGTATTGAATGCAAGCGTGAATTTGATATTGATCAACTTCTTTATACCTGCCCATCTTGTGGCGGGTTATTAATGCTTCATCACAAGGGAGAAGAAGAAATACAAGGGAGAAATGGTGATTTATGGAGACGAATCTTTGACTATAGGAGGATGCTTAATTTTAACCCTCTTAAGGGTATTTTCTGCTACTATGAGTTCATTGCCCCCATTATCCCATTGGAATTCATACTATATCTCGGAGAAGCACATACACCCATGGTTATGGCCAACCAAACTCTCGAATCCGACATAGGCGGACCATTCTATTTTAAAAATGAAGGACTGAATCCGAGCCTATCGTTTAAAGATAGAGGAATGGCCTGTGCGCTAAGTTTTTTAAATTACTTTGCAAAAAATAACAATATAAAAGATTTATTAACTATATGCGCCTCTACTGGTGATACCTCCGCCTCAGGTGCACTCTATTCAGCATATCTCACTGATTTTATAAGGTCGGTAGTACTTCTCCCAAAAGGGAAGGTTACAATGCAGCAGCTTTTACAGCCCCTTGGAAATGGAGCAACGGTTTTAGAGATGCCCGGCGTCTTTGATGACTGTATGAAGGTGGTAGAAGAGTTAAGTGAAAATTATAATGTTGCCCTTTTAAATTCCAAAAACAGCTGGAGAATCCTGGGACAAGAAACATTCGCCTTTGAAATAGCCCAAGACTTTGACTACCTGGTGGCTGATAAGGTTGTAGTTGTTCCGATTGGCAATGCAGGCAATATCACTGCAATTATGAGTGGATTCTTAAAATTTTTAAAGGCCAATATCATTACTGAATTACCAAAGATTATCGGTGTCCAGTCAGATCATGCTGATCCTGTATACCGCTATTACTTAGAGGATGAGCCTTCCAAACAGCAATTTGAGCCGGTTACTGTAAAAGCAAGTGTAGCCCAGGCAGCCATGATCGGAAACCCTGTTTCTATGCCACGTGTAATTGATTTAGTTCGTGAGTATAATCAGGCAGCCGGTCAAAAAAGAATATTCGTTATTCAGGTAACTGAACAGGAGATAATGGATGCTATGGTAATAGCAAACAGAAATGGTCATATTGCCTGTACCCAAGGAGGCGAGTCTATGGCTGGTTTTATGAAGGCCATAGGTGGATGTCTTATCTCCAAAGGAGAAACAGGTATACTTACTGCCACGGCCCATGCCCTTAAATTCTCTTCCTTTCAGGAAATGTATCTTTCTGATAGATTTCCACCTGAATTTGAGGTCAAGCCCAAAAAAGAATTTAAAAATATTCCTGTCTTGGTCCAGCCAGATGATCTCAGAAGCCTACCGCAGGCTGGAGAGCCTATCCAGACGGAAAAACTTGATCTCTTTATTAAAGCAACGGCAGCAAAAATTGCCGGAATTTTGCATCTAAAGAAAAGATAATAGTTTAGCCACAAAGACACTAAGGCCCCAAGATTATTATATAATTCTTTGAACCCTGTTAAATTTCCCGGAGGGAACCCTATTTAACAGGGTGAATATGATTTATAATAAGAAACTTAATCATTCCTTCGTGTCTTCGTGCCTTGGTGGCTAAACTTATATAAAAAAGATAATATAAAAATGAAAATAATTTCACGGTATCTTTATAAAGAGTTCTTTACTTTCTTTGTTATCTCCTTGATTACCTTTTTACTAATCTACCTTGTAATAGAATTCTTTGGAAAAATAGACAATTTCATAGAGGCTCATGTCCCTCTAAAGGTGGCCCTTTCGTTTTTTGTCTATAAGATACCCTTTGTTGTCCAGCAGATGATCCCGGTATCAGTCCTCATCTCTGTTATGCTCACATTAGGCATAATGAATAAACACAATGAGATATTGGCGATAAAAAATTGTGGGATAAGCCTGTTTCGTCTCTTTTATCCTTTGGTAGTAATTGCTATTTTTATTGGAGTTGGCTCCTTTTTTCTCTCTGAGTCTGTTGTCCCTATCACAAGCTCCGTGGCTAATAATATATGGAAAACACAGGTTGAAAGAAAGAATCCACAAGGAGCCTATAAGTTGTCCCAACTCTGGTATAGGGGCAAGGGCACCATTTATCAAATTCGGTCATACGACAGTAGAAAGAATATAATAGAAGGCCTTTCAATCTTTTTCTTTGATAATAACTTCACATTACGCAAAAGAATCGATGCAAGAAAGGCCAAATGGGTTAAGGGCATATGGTATCTTAATGATGGGCTTATTCAAAAAATTGAACCTGATGGGTCAAGAAAAACAGCGAAGTTTCGCAATCATACAATACAGCTTCCTGAAACTCCTCAAAATTTTGAGAGAACCATGAAGGCTCCAGAAGAGATGAGTTTTTGGGAGCTAAAGAAGTATACGAGAAAAATAAGGGCGGAGGGTTATGATTCAACCAGAAGCCAGGTAGAGCTCCACAATAAAATAGCCTTTCCCTTCATATCACTGGTACTCACATTGATAGGAATTCCGCTGGGCTTGAGAAAGAAAAAAGGTGGGATTCCTTTTGGTATTACTATTGGCATAGGCATCAGTTTTCTCTATCTGCTCACATTTGGCCTATCCAGATCTCTGGCCCTATCAGGGGCCTTGCCCCCAGTTTTAGGCGCATGGCTTGCAAACCTTCTTTTTTTACTCTTCGGGATTTATCTTATACTGGCAGAAGAAAGTTGAGGAGGAATATTAAGACTAAGGTATATGTGCCTCTAAAGCCATTGCTATCTTTTTCTTAAGTTCAGTTAAATCAAAAGATTTAATTACATAGAAATCCGCAGCAATAGATTTAATGTCTTCTTTAAAGGTATCGTAGGCAGTACACAGTATGACCGGTAAGTTATAAAATCTATTCCTAATATCCTGTAAAAGATCAAGACCATTGTAGTCAATCATCTTTATATCCAGTATAATTAGATCAGGTTTTTCTTTTTCTATTCTCTCTGTCAATTCATATCCATCTGCGGCTGTGATAACCTCATAACCGGCCTCACTTAACTCCTCAGAGTAAAGCAATCTGATATGTTCTTCATCATCAACAACTAATATCTTGGCCATAGGTAATCTCCCCTCACAATAAAAATTGACTAAAAACTAAATAGGCTTACTCTTCCCCATCCCAACGCTTCATTAAAAGCCTCTTGGCTGCCTCAAACTGGATGCACTCATCTTCAATAAAATCTTCTGAATCCCTTATGGACATTCGCTCTGTTTTTTTCACATAAGAAAGGGTTTTGCCTAAATATATAGGGATAAGGGAATCTAAAAGTTCATCTTCTACCCACAGTTTATCCCTGTAGGCAACAGTAAAATCAATCAAAACATTGATCCAGAGGTTTGTAGGAAAATCAAACTGGTCTTTATTCATTTTCCTTATTTCTTGTAATTTATTCACATTCTCTTTCTGGAGGATTTTCTCCCAAATGTGACTGCAGGTATTAAAACCATCCTGAAATTTCTGAAATAATATTTCCTTATTCACCTTAACAGGTGGCGGCATTTCAGTTTCTCCGAGGCCAAAACCAAAGATTGAAGTGGGCTTACTCCATTTTACATTGCTCCAGAAAGGATAAAATTTTATCATCATACGAAAAATAGTTCCTACCACCTGCCTGAACATGGGTCCAAGATCTGCGCCCGGATCCTTGGCTCGATGAATCTTGGGCCTACCCATAAAGGCCTGACAAATGGGGATGTTTTCATTCATGGCAAGGGTGGTCATCCAGATGTCAATGCCAAAATTTGCTATAGCATCTGACCAGGTATCACTTTCAAGGTAGATTTGGGCCAATTTTCCACAAAAGCCAAAGTCACCACCTATAGGTTGTCTAACCCTTCTGCCATAGAGAGAGCGTGTCAAAGGATACGCAATAGAGTTTGTTATGGTCCCATCATATTTATGTCGCACATAAAGGGGGGCGACATAGCCAAAATCCTGAAAGAGGGGTTCTCCTAAATGTTTTATCCACTTTGGCGTTATACTCTTTAAATCAGCATCAACTACCACCACACCTTCGGCCTCGAGATCAACAATCTTTTGAAAGAGATTTTTGAAGTTTCTCCCTTTCCCTTTAACACCAGGTTCTGTTGATATGTATATCTTTGGTGTAGCAGTTTTTATGCCCAGAAATATTTCTTTTGTGCCATCATCAGAGTTGTTATCGCAGTTTATAATAACCGAATCTATATCTCCAAAGAACGACTGTATTCCTTGATCTGCCTGTTGCACGGGAAAGGCAATGGAGTCTGCCTCGTTGTAAGATGGTATTGCCACAACAAACGTAGCCTTCTTTATGTTGTCAAGATTAACCTCATGTTCAAACATATTTCAGTCTCTCCAGCTATCTTTTTCAACTGCTATAGTTATAAAATCCTTTTCCGGTTTTTCTCCCAAGCCAACCAGCATCTACATATTTTTTAAGGAGAGGACACGGTCTATATTTAGAATCACCAAAGCCTTTATAAAGAACCTCCATTATAGATACACAGGTATCTAATCCGATAAGATCAGCTAATGCCAAAGGACCCATGGGGTGATTCATTCCCAAAATCATGATATCATCGATGGCCTTAGCAGTACCTACCCCTTCAAATAGCGTGTAGACAGCCTCGTTTATCATGGGCATAAGTATCCTATTACTGAGAAAGCCAGGAAAATCATTTGCATCCACTGGTGTCTTATTAAGTTTAATGGCCAAATCATGGGTAACTTTATTCGTCTCATCAGATGTTGCTAAACCCCTGATGATCTCTACCAATTTCATCACAGGAACTGGGTTCATAAAATGCATGCCTATTACCTGTTGAGGCCGCTTTGTTGATCCAGCAATCTTAGTTATAGAGATTGAGGATGTATTTGAAGATAGAATCACATCCGGGGCGCAGATCCTATCAAGCTCAGTAAATAGTTTTAACTTCAGATCCTCATTTTCTATTGCTGCCTCAACTACAAAATCAACATCTTTCATATCAGAAATTTCAATAGAGCCTTTTACACGGGAACTAATATTTTTTTTGTCTTCAGGGTATATCTTTTCCTTTTTTACCAACCTGGAAAGATTATTCTCAATAGAAGCCAAACCTTTATCCACAAATTCTTGGGCAATGTCATTCATCACTACTTTAAGCCCATACGTAGCAGCTACCTGGGCGATTCCAGATCCCATTTGACCTGCACCAACTACACCTAATGTTGTAATTTCCATTCTTAACCCTCCTTTAAACCAAATGAATTTTATTAATGTGAGATTATTAAATTATAAATGGGTAAAATAACAAAAGTTTATAGATTTTTCATGCTTAAATGGTAATCTTCAAAAACGCTATTCATAATTTTAGCCACCTTTTTAGTTAGTAGTGCTATATATCTTAAAATAACAGCAAAATCAACCTGAAAAGCTTGATCTGTCTTTTGCCTGAATAGCATAGTATCACTCTTTGGAATTCGCAGGCACCACCTTTAATGCCAGATGTTGTAATGCATTTTCATTGACACATGACTGACTTTATTTTAGATTATTTCTACCTAAAAGGAAGCTTTTGTAACTGAACTACTAAGAATTGTATATTTATACATTATGAATTTTTAAATATATAGTAACTACACAGGTTCAAAGTTCCGGGTTCACGCCTGCCCGCCGGACGGCAGGCGGGGTTCAATGGTTATTTACTGAACCATCAACAGTTAAATGCGGGTTTTTCATGAGCCGGTTGAGGACTCTTGGCATGGACAATGGTTTCCCGATAAAATCGGGATTGAACCCCTGAACTGTGAACCTTGAACCTGACAACCTGGGTAGTTACAATATATAAAGGAGGTCGTATGTCGATGCTATTCGAAAAATTGAAAAACTACGGTTGTGAAGAAATCGCATTCTTTTACGACAAAGAGACAGGTCTAAAGGTCATAATAGCCATTAATGACACTACATTGGGACCAGCCTGGGGCGGTACCAGGCTGTGGAACTATCGTGATGAGGAAGAAGCGCTCATCGACGTGTTGAGGCTTGCGAAAGGAATGACCCGTAAATCATCTATTTCAGGCTTAGATGCGGGGGGTGCAAAGGCAGTGATTATTGCGAAACCTGAGCAGAAAACCGAGGCACTTCTACGTGCCCATGGTAGATGTGTAGAGACATTTAAAGGAAGGTTTATAACAGGAGAAGATGTGGGAATTGGAATTGAGGACGCAAAAATAATGCACCAAGAAACAGAGCATGTAGCAGGAATTTCAAAAGAGGTTGGCGATCCTTCTCCATTTACAGCCCATGGTGTGGTTTGTGGGATGAGGGCTTGTGCCAGGGATGTATACGGAAGCCCTAACTTATCCGGCTTAAGGGTAGCGATACAGGGAGTAGGGCATGTCGGATATAATCTGGCTAAGGAGTTGCACAAAGAAGGATCTGAACTTATAGTTGCAGACATGAGGGAAGAGCTAACTAAAAGAGTCTTTCAAGAATTTGGAGCAAAAGTTGTGACTTTGGAAGAAACCTATTCGGTAGATTGTGATATTTTTGCTCCATGTGCTCTTGGTGCCATAATAAATGACGAGACTGTTTCAGAGCTCAAGTGTAAAATAGTCGCAGGTTCTGCCAACAATCAATTAGAAGAAAATCGTCATGGAAGGATTCTCCATGAAAAAGGGATACGTTATGCACCAGATTATGTGATAAATGCAGGTGGGCTCATTGCAATTTACGTGGAGTCAAAGCACAGCACACCAGAGGAAGGAATGAAGAAGGTGGAGGAAATAGAGGAAAAGATCGGGAAGATCATCGCAGTTTCTAAAGAGCATAACGAGCCGACTTATGAAATAGCTAACAGACTTGCAGATCAACGAATTATTAATAAAAAAAAGGAGCTGGAGACGACCAAGAAAAAATGATTAGGTAAAAAATCTTAAGATTATTTGAAGACACGATCATGTTAATAGCGGATAAGAGAGGAAGATATTTTTGTAGAAAAGTGTGACCTATGTCTCCGACTGTTCATAACTACGCATCTCACTGCGGGGTTCGGCTGAGCTCACCCACCGCTATGAAGGGCAGTGGAATAGCGGCGGGTGCAGCGATCTGATAATCCATTTTGTCCAATCTCAGGTAGATAGCAATATGCGCACTTGAGCAGATATTATTTACTTACACTCACCAATATGCCTCCCACTGATGTGAGTTATCATCTTCTCCTCTTCCGGATCATTTGAAATCATAGTTATTGTATTTAGGGACGTTATTGACAAGATTGACTTACTGTTTCAGTCTCCTTGTAATTGCTTTGGAGATGGCAGAGGTAGAAACTCCCAGCTGTCGGGCTACTTCTGCCAGTGGAATTCCATAATCATCTACCAATTGGTAGGCTATCTGCAACCTGACCGGTGAGATACGACCGCGCCGACTACCCATTCGAAGTTCCTTTACATTAATTCCTTCTTTTTCACATGCTTGATCGATGAACTTCGGCAGGTTCTCCCTGATCCTGCTACCTCTGTGCTGATATTTTAACCTCTCATCGGCCTCCGCAAGAACTCCCTCTACAAAATCCCCGCTACCTAGTATCCGCTCATCTGTAAGCACCCGCTTACCATTTCTGCGCATGGACAACACCTCTGACCAGCCTCCAAAGGAACGGATTAAGCCACCACCTATCAATTCCCAACGTCGCCCCTGGCCAATACCTTCCCTAACATATTGACGATACGCCTTCTTGGCTTCCAGCTCCTTGCCACCGAACCAGGACAGAACATAATCCCGATCCTGCCACTCATGTTTGATTTTGCCCATTAATACGCCATGGCCGCACCAGCGATACCTGTCGAGTTCAGTAAGCTTCTTTACCAGCTTTGCCCTCAATGGATTCAGGTGAATGTAACGCACAAGCTCTGGAAAATACGAATCCTCATCACACACAATTGATTTATAACGGTTCTGGAAAAGATGACCATAGCGCTGGTGACGACGGTTATAGGCCATTGCATAACCTATAAGAAAACGCTGCATGCACTTTGACAGCCCATATGGTCCGCTACGTAAAAGAATGTGGGCGTGATTACCAAGAAATGCCCAGGCATAACAGGCCATGTTTGTGGCTGGGAGTAGATCACTCAGGCGCTCTAACAGGTTATCGCGGTCTTTATCGTCCCTGAATATTTTTCTGCGCTCTATTCCTCGGATGATAATGTGGTGAAGAACGCCGGGTGCCTGCCCGCCATCGCGAGCCTGAGCTCGCGCAGGCGAGGCGGGCGGGAGTCTAAACGAGCTAATCCTGGCATGAGCAAATGATTACCAAAATACTATTAGCTATGTCGAGTTACTTTACTTAGGCCCGTCCCGCTATTTAAGGTCATATTTCAACGCATATTCCTGAAAAACCTCTGAACCGCAATCCAGCCTGATGCCACATATGTTGTGGTTACTTTTTCCTGTTACTTTTTCCTTGACACACAAGGGGAATTTCTCTATAGTCATTCCCGAAAAAGCAATGTGTTATCAACTGAGGAGGATAGCGATGAGCAAATTGGCAATTTTCATAAAGAGTAGTCGATATATTATCTGTCTTTTTTCCTTTTTATCATTAATTCTATCAGGTTGTGTAACCACCTCCAAATACCAAGCCTTACAAACTAAGTATGATTCATTAAATACTCTGCATATTTCAGTAAATCAAGAGAAGAATGAATTACAGGAAGTTAACCGGCAACTCGATGCAGAAGTTGATGAGCTAAAGAATAATAGTATCCAATTGACCGGTCAATGTGAAAGCCAAATACAAGCCTCTCAAACCATGATAAACAACCTCACAGAAGAAGCTGATACTAAAACAACACAGATTAATTTATTAAAGGAAGCATTAAAAGTCAATCTGGTGGAAAAGATTATGTTTGAATCCGGCTCAGCTAATGTGACCAAGGAAGGCAGGGAAACGCTTGCCCGGATTGCACCAATACTTAAAGAGGCTAAAGACAAAGAAATCCATATCGTTGGACACTGCGATAGACTTCCCCCCTGCGCAGAACTTTCAAAAAAATATCCCACCAACTGGGAATTATCCACGGCTCGCGCTATTGCTGTTATGCGAATTTTACAGTGGGGTTTCGATATAGATCCTCATAGAATGGTTGCTGTGGGTGTTGGTCATTACAGACCGTTAGATATGGAAATTGAAAAGAAGATTAGTGAGAAAAACCGTGCCGTCGAAATTTTTCTTGCCACCCCTAACAAAGGGTCGTAGTTGGGATTAACTGTTTACTTTTTTTAAGGGCGTTTTCCCCATTAATAACGGTAAACACAAGTAACAACATCAATAGGGGACAATCCTTAATATTCTAAGAAACTTATTCAATTAGCTGATAATCCCTCTCGAGTGCAATTATCTCACCCCTCTCCACCGAGTATGGTGAATATCAAAAGTCATGCTATATATACTTTTTCAGTTCGGCTTTTAACTCCTCATACGTTTCAATAACAGGGAAACTGGTAAATTCTTTTTTTATGTTCTCAGGTGGTCTAAAAAGGATGCTTTCATTCGCCTCACTTAGCATAGTGGTATCATTGTAACTATCTCCAATTGCGATTACTTTATAGCCCAAGTCCTCTAAAGCCTTTACCACATGCCTTTTACCATCCCTTTGTCGAAGTCGATAATCGATAATTGTTCCATCCAGATCAATAATAAGAGAGTTACAAAAGAGAGTGGGTCTATTGAGCTTTTCCAAAAGGGGGCCGGCAAACTCAACAAATGTATCAGAGACAAGAATAAGCTGAAATCTCTCCCTGATCCACTCCAAAATCTTTGTAGCCCCATCCAGAGGGTCCATTGACTGTATTACCCTTTGGATATCTGTGATTTTAAGGCCTTCTCTTTTAAGGATCTCCAGCCTCCTTCTCATCAACTGATCATAATCAGGAATATCCCTGGTCGTTAATCTGAGCTCTTTTATCCCTGTCCTCTCTGATACACTGATCCAGATTTCAGGTACAAAAATCCCTTCAAGATCTGGGCATACTATATACATTTAGATTCCTGTCTTTTTCTCCACCCTAAAAAGAACTGTCTTTTCAGTTACAATGTCAAGCTTATCAATAATCTCCAAAGATTTCCTGACATCCCTTTCCCTTGCTTCATGGGTCAGCATTACCACTGGGACAGAGCCATTCGCCTCTCTCCTTTTCTGGATAACAGAGGCAATACTTATATTGTGTGCACCCAAAATCCCAGATATCTTAGAAAGGACCCCCGGGCTATCTACTGCGGAAAACCGAAAATAATAATCAGTAATTATCTGATCCATAGGTTTAATAGATAATTCCTTGGCTGGGGAGTGTGCAAAGGACAGAGGTGAAATCCTCCTGGTAATACCTTTAATGTGATTTCTGGCTATATCCATTAAATCAGACACCACTGCACTTCCCGTAGGTCTTTTACCAGCACCGAGACCGTAAAAGAGAGTGGGCCCTACAAAATCACCTTCAACATAAACAGCATTATATGCCTCATTGACATTTGCCAGAATATGATCCAGGGGAACAAAAACCGGGTGCACCCTTGCCTCAATTTGACCATCCACCTCTCTTGCAATAGCCAGCAATTTTACACAATAGCCAAACTCACCGGCAAACCTTATGTCCTCCGGACAGATCCCATTAATTCCTTCCTTATAAACATCCTCATATGTAAAAGGGCGCCCAGATACCAGAGAAATAATGATGGTCAATTTATGAGCAGCATCACTTCCATCAATATCCAGGGTTGGATCGGCCTCTGCATAACCAAGTCTTTTGGCTATAGAAAGTGCCTCATTAAAAGGAAGCCCTTCTTCTGTCATCCTGGTGAGGATATAATTGGATGTTCCATTCAAAATAGCCAGAACTGCTTTAATCTGGTTCGCTGCCAGGCCCTCTCTAAAGGCCCTCACAATAGGAATACCTCCGGCAACACCTGCCCCAAAGGCAATATCAACATTGTATTTTTCAGCCGCCTCAAACAAAATCCTGCCATGTTTGGCTATCAGGGCCTTATTGGCTGTAACCACATGTTTTCCTCTTTCCATAGCCATTAAGATATATTTCATCGCCTGATCATAGCCACCGATTAATTCCACAATGACATCTATCTCAGGATCATTGATCGGTTGTAAGAAATCCAGGGTCAATATCTACTCCTCTATCGGATACAATATCCAAGTCCGCAATTTTTTTTACTACTATCTTTGCACCAACTCTACCCTCTATCAGTTCTTGATTATGGAGCAAGAGCTCCACCATACCTGTCCCTACTGTTCCGAAGCCAATCAAGCCAACATTTATTTGAGCCATCTGTTATCTTTTTAATCCCTCTTATAGCCTGGTTAATCCTATGGTTGTTTTCAACCAGAGCAAATCTAATATATCCTTCACCATATTGCCCAAAACCTATACCTGGAGAAACTGCGACTTTAGCCTCTCGTATGAGCAATTTTGAAAATTCCAGGGACCCCATCTCTGCACAGCTATCTGGTATTTTCGCCCATACAAACATGGTAGCTTTAGGTTTCTCTATTTTCCAGCCAATCCTTTCCAAACCATTGATCAGGGTATCCCTTCTCTCCCTATAAACTTTTGCCATCTCACTTACACTGTTATAGGATCCTTTTAAGGCAATAATAGAGGAAATTTGTATGGGCTGGAAAATACCATAGTCGAGATAGCTCTTTATCTTCCTTAAGGCTGCTACCATTTTGCTGTTACCAAGGCAAAAACCTACCCGCCAGCCAGGCATAGAAAAACTTTTCGTAAGGGAGTAAAATTCCACGCCTATCTCTTTGGCCCCAGGTACCTGAAGAAAACTGGGTGGCTTATAGCCATCAAAAACCAAATCTGCATAGGCAAAATCGTGAATAACCATTATCTCATGATCAGTGCAAAACTCCACTATCTTTTCAAAAAACTCTCTATCCACTATATTGGTAGTCGGGTTATGGGGATAGGATATTATCAACATCTTTGGTCTGGGCCATGTCTGCTTTGTTGCAGTTAAGAGATCTTCAAAAAAATCTCTGTCAGGACCAATAGGAATCCCCCTGAGGTCGCCCCCAGCAATAATTACTGAATATGGATGAATGGGATATGTAGGGTTAGGAGCAAACACCACATCACCAGGGGATATAGTGGCTAAAACTAAATGGGCTATCCCCTCCTTGGCACCAATAGTGACTATAGCCTCTTCCTCAGGATCTATCTCAACCCCAAAGCGGACCCTGTACCAATCAGAAATGGCATGCCGAAGTTTGGTTATCCCTCTCGATGCAGAATATCTATGGTTTTTCGCTTTTTGAACCGCCTCTATCATCTTCTCTACAATATGTTTAGGTGTGGGCAAATCTGGATTACCCATCCCCAAATCAATGATATCCTCGCCCTTCTTTCTTGCATCCATCTTCAACTCATCAACAGCAGCAAAAACATACGGAGGCAAACGGTCAATCCTTGGAAACGTGTACATTTTTTCTTCTCCCTGCAAAATTTTGTATTTATACTACACAAAATCTAAAATAGTCAAAATTTTCTTTTCTTTTTATCCTCTCCTCTCCTACCCATCACTCCTCAAATGATTAAGATCTCTATCTTCTTTTTTACACAGAATTTCAGACATCAACATGCTATAAGCATAAGGTGAAATACAAAATAATAAGGAACTACTCGGATTGTCAGGTTCATCGTTTTTTAACGTTGAATCCCGATTTTATCGGGAAACTTTAGAACTTTGAACCTGAGTTGTTACGATAATAGTTGAATTTCATCAAAAGATAGGGTAGCAGAAAGATGTCCTTAAAAATTACCAATTCACTTATTTTTAAAGTTTGACGAATCGTATGGTATTGTAAATAGTATGTAACTCAGGTTCAACCTTCCAGGTTCACGCCTGCCCGCCGGACGGCAGGCGGGGTTCAAGCCTGCCCTCCCCGTCCCAAGACCGGGACGGGATCGGGAGGTGCGACGTAACCTGCGCTTTAAACCGGTTCTTCTGAACACTGCGCCCAGGGATTCTATGAAAAGTACTGCTAAACCAGGTCTGGGCCAGGGGTTGGAGAGATAAAATACTGTCGAATTATCAATCTAAAGTATTTGGTTTCAATTTGAAGATAAATGAGGAGTTCATCCGATTCTTGCCACAGGCCAGGCCGTATTGCATGGATGTCAACCGTGAACCCTGAATCCCGATTTATCGGGAAACCCGACAACCTGAGCTACAATAATATTACTATAAATTAATAGAGGTATTAAAACCATGACATATAAAAAAAGAAAAGATAGTTACGCAGATGCTGGTGTAGATATAGATGCTGGTAAAAATTTTGTTGAAATTATAAAGCCCATAGTAAGCAAAACATTTAAATCGAATGTCTTGAGTGATATAGGAGGCTATGCCGGTCTTTACTCACTTAGTTTAGAAAATATTAAAAAACCCATTCTCGTTTCATCTACTGATGGTGTGGGCACAAAGTTAAAGATAGCTTTTATGCTCAACAAGCACGACACAATTGGGATAGATCTGGTAGCCATGAGCGTCAATGATATCCTTGTACAGGGTGCAACCCCCCTTTTTTTCCTGGACTACCTTTCAACGGGCAAACTTAACCGTGATACAGCAGTAGAGATCATAAGGGGTATTAGCAAGGGCTGCAAAGAGGCTAAATGTACCCTAATAGGCGGGGAAACGGCTGAAATGCCTGGATTTTATGCCAAAGAAGAATATGATCTTGCCGGGTTCGCTATAGGACTCGTAGATAATGATCAGATCATTGACGGCAGTGAGGTAGCAATTGGACACCAATTGATCGGAATAGGCTCCAGTGGGCTTCATAGCAATGGCTATTCTCTGGTCAGAAAAATATTTTTTGATACCCTCAAAATGTCTGTAAATGATTATGTTGATGAATTTGGAAGGACAGTTGGGGAAGAATTGCTCGAGCCAACAAGGATTTATGCTAAGACGTTAAATCCCCTCATAAGGAATTTTCATATCTATGGAATCTCCCACATAACCGGTGGTGGGATTATAGAAAACCTGCCCAGGATTCTACCCACTAATTGCAAAGCGGTGATAAGACAATCATCATGGACTCCGCAACCCATCTTCCATTTTATCAAGAAAGCGGGGAATCTTGCTGAAGAGGAGATGATAAGAACCTTTAACAATGGTATCGGCCTAATACTTATCGCCGCTGAAAAGGATGTTCAGGATATTATGCAACAAATTCAGGTAATGGGAGAAAAGGCATACCAGATAGGATGGATAGAGGAAAAGAAGCCAAAAGATTCTGCACTGAAATTTATTGATTGAGGTCACATTTTGCCTATCTTGATAAGTAGCTGCCTCCTTGGTATTGAGTGCCGTTATGATGGTAGTCATAGCCGAGCTGAAGGAATTATAGAAGTGGCTCAAGAAATACAATTTATACCTATCTGCCCTGAACAATTAGGAGGTTTATCCACTCCCCGAGCACCATCCTGCATTGTTAAGGGCGATGGAAAACAAGTCCTTTCCGGACATGCACGGGTAATAAATTCATTGGGAAAGGATGTAACAGAGGCCTTTATTAAAGGGGCCCGGGAAAGCCTTAAACTCGCAAGATTAACAGGCGCAACAAAGGCAATTTTAAAAAATAAAAGCCCCTCATGCGGCCTCAATACCCCATATTGTGAAACAGATACTGGATATGGTTTAGGTGTAACAGCCGCACTCCTTCTAAGTGCCGGTATTGAGATAATTGAAATAAATCCAGAGGAGAAAAATAAAGACGTGATAGAAAAGTTACAACCTTTATGAAAAATATTTTAACTACCCAGGTTGTCAGGTTCACTGTTCAAAGTTTCCCGATAAAATCGGGATTAGCTCCTTTGTGCTGGACAATATGCACTCTTGATCCATGGTGCCATAGAGTTCGCTCCGACTGCCTCGCCTTACCGAGAGCGGCCCGCCCGCCTCGCCTGAAGGCGAAGCCGATGGCGGGCAGGTGGCGTGCAGGTCCGGACTTTTGTGCAAGACGGCCCTATCGCAGAAATCGGACGAACTCCGCATTAGTCCCGGACTCGAAACCTTCGTCAATATACGGCTTTTTAACCTTGAACGGTGAACCTTAGAACTTTGAACCTAAGTTACGATATTTTTTAAGGTAATTCCCCGCAAAAATCTAAAGGTTTAATTCGAACATCTGCTCTTCTATATCCTGACCCCACTGCCTAACCTCATGAGTTTTACAGAGCCTGAATCCTTCTTTTTCATATAGATAACGCGCGGAGTCCAGGCCTTTGAAGGTCCATAAATATATTCTTTTGTAGCCTGCCTCTTTGCAAAATTTGATCGATTTTCTCAATAACGTTCCTCCAATTCCTCTCCCGTGGAATTTTGGAGCAACAATAAACCACCGCAGGCGTGAGCCTTCCTTGCTTTGACTGCGCCCATCTATGGCAATAGAGCCTGCAAACTCCCCTGCTACGCTAACTACCCAGAAAGAATCTCTATCTTCCTGAAATTCCATCAGGAACTCTGAGAGCTCTCTTCCAACCTGCGTTTCAAAAGAGATATCAAATCCCCAATTTTCATAATAGTAGATGGCGTGTTCTTGGGTTATCTTGCCAATAACACCAGGGAAATACCCGGTCAACTTTAGCTGACTCAATTCAAAACTCGTCACCGCTGATATCTCCAAGAGTAAGAAATTGAATAAAAGTGAGAGTAGCAGTTTGTACACAATTGCAAAGAGCTTTGAAAATGAAAGAGATGGTATGGCTTATAAGAAATCTATCATCAAAGATTTATCAATTTTCCTTTAACAGATTACCCCTATCCATAAAGATAGGCCTTCGCAACTGTTTTTTCTTCCAAACTGGCATCAATTTTTGCCTGAATCTCTTCTCTTGCTGGATTATTATCCCAGGCATTCCAGTCTTCAAGGCTGTTCCAGGTGCTTATCACCATAAACTCGTCTGAATCGCTAATCCCTTTTAAGGTTTCACCAGAGATATATCCCTTTTGGCTCATAGCTTTTGATCGTAGCTCCATTAAAAGGGGGAGCAAATCCTTCTGTTTACCTTTGGTCACTTTTCTGGTAATTATAACTTTTATTGCCATTTTTCCTCCCTCCTGATTTAGTTGGTTAAAATATGAAACTACCTTTACTTTATAGGTTACCAATACCCTAAAAATTTATCAACATGGATTTTATATAAATTTCTTGACAGGTTTAAGGAGTGCATGGAATATAGCAGTCTTAACAAAAGATTTTGTAGAGAGATAACTATTCAGCCACAAATGGACACAAATAGACACAAATGAACCTGCTCGCCATCCGGCAGGCGGGAATAACATTCTGTATAAAACAATTGTTAAATAATTGTTCGTGATAATTCGTGATAACCCGCCCGCCCCGATTGTATCGGGACAGGCGGGTTTGTGGCTGATTAATTACACAGAGAGAAAACATGATCGGCATATCTAAATTATACTGTGGAACGGTTGAAGCATCTGATCCCATAAGATACGGAAGGCAATCAAAGAAACTACCAGCTCACCTGCTTCAGTTTTCGTCTGATAAAAAACCAGTAGTCGTGTGGAATACTACCAGGGCATGTAATTTAAATTGCATCCACTGTTATGCAAAGGCTGTTCATCAAAGTCACGATAGGGAGTTAACCACAGAGGAAGGCTTTAATCTCATCGATGATCTGGCAACCTTCGGGGTACCAGTTCTTCTTTTCTCTGGAGGGGAACCCTTACTGCGGTCAGATTTGCCTGAGCTCACCAGATACGCCGTGAGTAAGGGCATGAGGGCAGTCATCTCCACTAATGGCACTCTTATTACTGAAGAAAAAGCCATGCTGTTAAAAGATGCTGGCGTGTCCTATGTTGGCGTAAGTCTTGATGGCCTGGAAAAGGTAAATGACCACTTTAGGGGAGTTAAAGGTGCATTCAAGAAGGCGGTTAATGGGATAAAAAACTGCCAAAAGGTAGAGCTTAAGGTAGGATTAAGATTCACCATAAACAAGTTGAACATAGATCAAGTGCCAGGCATCTTTGATCTCGCAGAGACAATGAGCATCGATAGGATCTGTTTTTATCATCTTGTTTATTCCGGCAGGGGATCAAATTTAGTTGATCAAGATCTCTCCCATAGTGAAACAAGGAAAATAGTGGACATTATCATGGGCAGGACCAGGGACATGTATAACAGGGGATTAAAAAAGGAGGTCTTAACTGTAGATAATCATGCTGATGGCCCCTATCTCTATTTGAGGATGCTCAAAGAAAATAATCCTCGGACAGGAGAAGTTTTAGAGCTTCTCAAGATGAATGGAGGAAATAGCTCAGGTGAAGGAATAGGCTGCGTAAGCTGGGATGGTTTAGTGCATGCAGATCAGTTCTGGCGCGAACATTCCTTTGGCAATGTTCTTGTGAGACCCTTCAGTCAAATATGGTCTAATGTAACCGATCCCTTAATGGCCCAACTGAAAGACAAACGCCGATATGTAAAGGGAAGATGCGCCAGTTGCAGGTGGCTTGATATATGTAATGGTAACTTCCGTGCCAGGGCTGAGGCAGTAAGCGGTGATATATGGGGAGAGGATCCAGCCTGCTATCTAACAGATAAGGAAATAGGGTTAGATTAAGATGTCTTTGAAAATGAAAAAAATATTCCTCTCCTTTTTTTCCTCCCTAAAATTAACGATCATCCTTTTAATTATCATTGCTGTTGCATCTATATTAGGGACAATTATTCCACAGCAATATGGGGGAGGGGAATCTTTTAGGCATCTTACTGGATTGGTAAAAGTCTTTAATTCTCTTCAACTATTTGATATGTACCACTCTGTCTGGTTCATCATCCTGATGGGGCTCCTGTCTTTAAACCTTATAGTTTGTTCCCTGGATAGATTTCCTGCTTCCTGGAAACTTTTTAGCGCTATTCCTTCTCCTGACAGGAGAAAACCCTTTGAAAATCTTTCTCCTAATAGAATCCTACTCATTGAAAAAGATCGCAATGAAGTTATTGAAAGTGTGAAAAATATTCTCACAAAAAGATACAAAAAAATCAGAAGAAAAGATGCTGACAGTATTACTTTTTTTTATGGAGAAAAAGGTGCGTATTCTAATTTTGGTGTGTATATTATACATTTAAGCATCCTGATAATCATTACAGGTGCAATAATAGGGTCTTTGTTAGGATTTGGAGCCTTTGTAAATATTGTTGAGGGGGAATCTACCAATACTGTCCATTTGGGAAGACAAAAGGGGGTTAAGAAATTAGATTTTACTGTCAGGTGTGACAAGTTTACTATTTCTTTCTATGATAATGGAATGCCTAAGGAGTATCGATCGAATCTAAGTTTTATTAAAGATAACAACGTTATTCTCCAGGGGCCCTTACTGGTCAATCATCCAATAACATTTAATGGAATCAGATTTTATCAGGCAAGCTATGGATCAACTCCTGGTGGCCAGGCACATATAACTGTTAATAGAGAAAATAAAGAAGAAACTACTATAAAGGTTAAACAAAAGGATTCATTTTATCTGAAAGAAACAAATGCAAAGGTTAAGATATTAAGAATAGAAAAAAATCTTATGTCTATGGGTCCAGCTGTTCTTATCAATATCCAATCACCTGAAGGCAATATGCGATTCTGGGTATTCAAACACATAGAAAAGATTAGAGAAAGAATACCCGGGCTGTTTAAAAAAGTGCCAAAATTTAATCCTGGCCGCTATAAGCCTTACTATTTCGAGCTCAACAGAATAGAGAACAACTATTATACCGGCCTCCAACTAAGCCACGATCCGGGCGTCTCAATTGTGGCAATTGGATCATTTTTTATTATTCTCGGTTTATTTATCACCTTTTTCTCCTCCCATAAAAGGCTGTGGGTAAGGGTGGATGATCAAGAAGGGAAGAGTAGAATATCTGTAGGAGCCACAAGCAATAAAGATCCTGTTGGTCTAGAGCGGGAGACAGAATATCTCCTAAGGCATTTTTCCTCCATGAGATAATAGCATGATTATCAATACAACAATACTTAGTTGGGTAACCTTTATTTATTTTGGTTCAGCCGTATTTTATATCTTTAAAATGGTCACAGGAAAAGAATTCTGGGGACCGCTTGCCTCAGTTATTGCCTTTATTGGGCTTATTACCCAGACCGTGGGACTAATCCTGAGGTGGTTTGAGTCCTACAAGATGGGAATTGGACATGCACCACTTTCCAATCTCTATGAATCTCTCATCTTTTTTGCCTGGACTATAGTACTACTCTATCTGATTATAGAATGGCGAATCAAGAGCAGGAATCTCGGCGCCTTTGTGGTTCCTTTTGCCTTCTTTTCAATGGCCTTTGCCTCCTTCTCTCCAAATGTCAACGCCAGAATACAGCCATTGATTCCCGCCCTTCAAAGTAACTGGTTGATAAGCCATGTTATCACCTGCTTTTTTGGATACGCTGCACTTACTATAGCATGTGGCCTTGGATTTATGTACCTCTTAAAAGGATTAGAGAAAGGGGAAAGGCCACGTCTTTTTTTTCGACTTTTACCGGGTAGAGAAATAGTAGATGAGCTTACCTATCATAGTGTTGTTATTGGCTTTATCTTTTTAACTTTGGGAATTATTACTGGTTCGGTATGGGCCTACTCTGCCTGGGGATCATACTGGAGTTGGGATCCAAAGGAGACATGGTCTTTGATAACATGGTTTATCTATGCTGCAATGCTTCATTCCAGATTCGTTCGGGGTTGGAGAGGAAAAAGGATGGCCATAATGAGCATAATTGGCTTTGCCTCTGTGCTTTTCACCTATTTCGGCGTTAATTATCTCCCTGGATTACATAGTTATTTTTAAATAATTAAAAAGTTACTTGTCATCTTTCATTGGTTATTATTCTAATTCGAAGTTTCCTTACCATTTCTATTAACCACAAATGACAAATGACTAATGACATCCATGCTATGATCAGATCTATTTTTATATGGACATTCATTGGTGTAATAAATACCCTTATCTGGGCACTGTTTGGGATTTTCTTATCCCTCTTTTCCTCCACTGGTAGAATGACACATTTCTACTGTGCTGCCCTATGGTCAAAGACTATTCTTTGGGGCTCCAGTGTTAGAGTGGAAATAAATGGGCTTGATGTAATAGATAAAGATAAGACCTATATCTATATTCCAAATCACCTGAGTTTTTTTGATATATTCGCCCTATTGGCATATCTACCGGTTGATTTTAAATTCATTCTTAAAAAGGAACTGATGCGGATTCCAATCCTTGGCTGGACAATGAGGAGAGCAAGATACATAAGCATTGACCGCTCCTCTCCAGCAAAGGCCAAAAGCACCTTTAAACAGGCAGTAGATAGGATTAGGAGCGGGGCTTCAATATTAATATTTGCCGAAGGTACTCGTAGCAAAAATGGGCATTTGCAGCCTTTAAAGCGAGGTGCCTTTTACCTTGCTATTGAATCAGGCGCTCCCATTGTTCCAGTAGCTATCAAAGGCACCTACAAGATTATGCCAAAGGGGAGCTTCAAGATAAA
>JAFDHR010000195.1 GCA_019308645.1 Deltaproteobacteria bacterium | reverse complement strand
GAGTCCAGCAAAAAATGAAGAACAGATACATTTTTTGTTGCCCTCTCAGCTAAATAAGCTATACGCATGGGGAGAGGCTTTGTCTCGTTGGGGAGATGTACCTGGGTAGATACACTTTTTATTTAAAAGTCTATGTTTGATTCCAAATTCAGGGTATCTTTCATGGAAAGCGAGATGCGGTTTCTTTCAAGCTCCACGTCAAGGACCGTGACCATTACACGCTGGTTAACCCTTACCACCTGACCTGGGTCTTTCACGAAGTGATTCGCTAGCTGGCTGATGTGAACCAGGCCGTCTTGATGTACTCCGATATCAACAAAGGCCCCGAAGGTGGTCACATTGGTGATCACACCTGGAATCCTCATGCCTGGACGAAGATCATTGATCTGCGTAATCCCTTCAGCAAAGCTTGGGCCTTCAAACTGTTTCCGAGGATCACGCCCGGGTTTGGCGAGTTCATCCATGATATCGGTTAAAGTAGGCATTCCTACCTTTTCTGTTATGTACACAGATAAATCAATGTGCTGACGAAGCTTTTCATCATCGAGAAGATCTCTTACAGAACAACTTAGGTCTCTTGCCATGGCTTCTACAATCGTATACGACTCTGGATGAACCGCACTCGCATCAAGTGGATTTTTTTCTCCCATGATTCGAAGAAAGCCAGCGGCCTGCTCAAACGCTTTGGAACCCATCCGTTTCGCCTTTTTTAACTCGTTCCTGGATGAAAGAGGACCGTGTTCGTTGCGGTATGTGATAATGTTTTTGGCCAACTGTGAACCAAGACCAGAAACGTACTTCAGGAGCTTCTCGCTGGCTGTATTAACTTCCACACCTACCGCATTGACACAACTCATAACCACATCATCTAGGCTTCTTTTGAGTGCCTGCTGGTTTACATCATGCTGGTATTGTCCCACACCAATAGATTTAGGATCGATCTTTACAAGCTCCGCCAGGGGATCCATAAGGCGCCTTCCTATGGAGACCGCCCCCCGAAAGGTAATATCCAGATTGGGAAACTCAGCTCGAGCCATCTCAGATGCAGAATAGACAGATGCACCGCTCTCATTGACAACCACCACCGGAATATTTCCTGGCAGATTACAGTCTTTGATGAAGGACTCAGTTTCCCTTCCTCCAGTGCCATTTCCTACTGCAATGGCCTCTACTTTATGCTTCGAGCAAAGCCTGAAAAGGATCTCTTTTGCATCAGAGGGTTCCTTCTCGGATTTAAAGGGGTGGAGAGTATCAGTGTGAAGTAATTTTCCTTGTTTGTCCAGGCAGACAACTTTGCAACCGGTACGGATACCTGGGTCAATTGCTATCACACTTTTTTGGCCCAACGGAGGGGCGAGTAGAAGTTCTCTGAGACTGTTGGCAAATATCCTTATCGCCTTTCTATCGGCCAGTTCTTTAGTTTCACAACGGATCTCTGTTTCCATAGCAGAGGACAAGAGCCTGCGATAGCTATCCTGAACTGCTTCTTTCACCTGAGAGGATGCAGCATTTTCTCCCTTGACAAACAGGGCCTCCAACAGGGTGAGAGCTTCATCCTCAGGAGGGTGTACCTGCAAACTCAAAAAACCCTCCTTTTCACCCCTGCGCATGGCCAAAATCCTGTGGGAGGGTGCTTTAGAGACTGGCTCCTCATAATCAAAGTAGTCACGAAACTTGGCGCCCTCTGACTCTTTGCCTGGAATTACTATCACCCGAAATATCCCTTTCTGAGCGTAAAGGGTACGCATTTTTTCGCGGGCTTTTGGGTCTTCATTTACCCACTCGGCAATGATATCTCTGCTGCCTGCAAGCGCATCTTCTTTTGTTTCAATCCCTTTTTCCGGGTCAATATAGACGATTGCCTCCGCAATTGGATCTGTGCCTTCCTGCTGCTCGAAGATAATTTTGGCCAGAGGTTCAAGTCCCCTTTCCCTGGCTACGATTGCCCTGGTACGTCGTTTTGGCCTGAAAGGTAAATAAATATCCTCAAGGGCGGTCACACCCTGAGCGGCAAGGATCTTTTCTTTCAACTCATCTGTGAGCAACTCCCTCTCCTCAAGCGAGTTGAGTATGCTCTTACGGCGCTTTCCCAATTCCTTTAGTTGAGCCATCCTGTCACGTATGGCGGTTACGGTTACTTCATCAAGAGAGCCGGTTGCCTCCTTCCTGTATCTGGCAATAAAGGGCACTGTGGCGCCATCTTCAAGCAATCCGGCAGTGGTCATTACATGGTGGGGCAAAAGGCTCAGTTCATCGGCAATCTTGGCAATATGTTCCTCGTTCATTATTCTCCGTGGTAATCCTTTTAGTATCTACTCAATAATTAAAGGAAGGGCATAGGTGGCTTTTTTGAAATTTGTTTCCAGAGCCTATCGGCAACTCCAGAGGCAGGGACCGAAAGGCCCATTTTCTGGTATTTACAAAGGAGGTGAAGAGCATGGTGGATGACCTTTACTTTTCTTCAAAGAGTTTCAGGTATTCCCCGTAGCCCTCCTTTTCTAAATCTTCTTTAGGAATAAATTTTAAGGCTGCTGAATTGATGCAATATCTCAAACCCGTAGGCGTTGGTCCATCAGTAAACACATGCCCAAGATGAGAGTCCCCGTGCTTGCTTCGAACTTCCGTGCGGAGGGTGGAACGGCTTCTGTCTTCTCTTTCAACGCTGTTATCCGGCTTAAGATATTTTGTAAAGCTGGGCCACCCGGTCCCGGAGTCAAACTTGTCAAGTGAGCTGAACAGAGGTTCTCCCGAGACGATGTCAACGTATATGCCAGGTGTTTTGTTATCCCAGTACTCGTTTTTAAAGGGCGGTTCAGTTCCATCCTCCTGGGTAACATTGTACTGCATCGGCGTCAATTTCTGTCGCAACACTTCTTTATCGCTGGGCTTTATATATTTCGTGTCCTTAGTATGCATTTCCTCTCCTTCCATGGAATCCTGCCATACCTTTCTTAGAAATTTCTCCCGATCCGAGTTAAAGCGATAGTACTTGTATTTGATAGGGTTTTTCTTATAGTAGTCCTGATGGTACTCCTCTGCCCTGTGGAACTTTGAAAATTGGACAATCTCGGTGACAACTGGTTTTTCAAATTTCCTCATTGTATTGAACTCTTCTTTGGACTGCTCTGCCTGCATCTTCTGTTCCTCATTATGATAAAAAATTCCTGTCCGGTATTGTGAACCGCGATCCGCGAACTGCCCGCCGGGATCGGTCGGATCTATATGCCTCCAGAAAATGTCCAGGATTTCCTTATACGTCACCTTAGAAGGATCATAGTGTACCTGCACTGCTTCAACGTGACCGGTATCACCGGATGATACGCTTTCGTAGGTCGGATTTTCTTTATGACCACCAGTGTAACCGGATATGACATCGACAACACCGTCGACCTTCTCGAAATCTGATTCAATACACCAAAAGCAGCCGCCGGCAAATGTTGCTGTTTCTAATTCGATGCGCTGTTTGTCCATGGTATCTCTCGCCTCATTTTCATGGTTTGTGGCATTCTGACAGCCAAACGCCATCAAAACTATCAGTATGCCTGACAATAGTATTTTCTTTAAATTTATCGTATAGATCCCATTTTTTAGACAGGCCCGCCCTGCCTGCCCTGGCCCAGACCTGGCATACAATGCTGAGGCTGTATTGCCAGGACTTATAAATAATATAGACATTGCGATATTTGCCGAGGAAGTCGCGCTCTCCGAGGCGTAGGCTACGAGCCGGAGGCCAGGGCAGGCAGGGCGGGCCTGTCGGAAAAAGTTCCCCGACATGTCTGGGCTAAGTTTATCATAGAACCTTGCTAATCGCAAACAGATCATAAGGAAGCCGTGAACTTTAATAGTTGACAACATTCCCGACATCGTCCCAAAAAAGGACGACCGGCCCAAGGAATCAAGCCGGTTGTTATACAAAAGCAATCAACAGGATTTGCAGAATATGATTTCCACAAAAACTATTTCAAGCCTGTTTCCAGGCTGGATTGGTAGATAGACTGAATTCAAGCGCTATCCAGATTATCCAGTGGACTCCCCAGTGTTTCAAAATTTATACTCATCACGTGCGTATAAATCATGGTTGTCTGCACGTCCGCATGCCCTAAGAGTTCTTGCACACGCCGAATATCCTTACCTGCTTCCAGCATATGCGTTGCAAACGAATGACGAAGTGTATGCGGACTTACCCGCTTATTAATGCCCGCCTTTTTCGCGGCATTCGCCACCGCTTTCTGTAAACCAGTTTCATGGGTATGGTGCCGGCGCACCTTTCCTGTCCTTGGATCTCTTGAGCAATTCTTCGCAGGGAAAATCCATTGCCATATCCACAACTTTCCAGCCCCCGGATATTTCTTCGCCAATGCATGCGGCATATATACATCCGCCCGCCCCTCAGCCAAATCCTGTTCAAAAAGCTTTCGAACCCCCTTTAGATGAAACCGCAAATCTTCCTGCATAGTCTTCGGCAAAACCGTTGCCCGGTCTTTTCCACCCTTTCCGTCCCGTACAATAATTTGATGATTTTCAAAATCTACATCGGTTACTCGAAGCCGGATACATTCCATCAAACGCAAACCTGCGCCGTACAAGAGCTTTGCCATTAGCTCATTTGTCCCACTTATGTATTGAAAAAATCGACTGATCTCTGACTGGTTCAACACCGTCGGCAATCTTTGCCGCTTTTTCGAACGGGTTGCATCGATGTAATCGTCAAGCGGCATGTCTATAACATGTTTGTAAAGAAAAAGAATCGCATTAAGCGCCTGATTCTGTGTTGAAGGCGCCACGTTCCTATTAACCGCTAGATGACTTAAAAACCGTTCGATCTCCGGTTTACCCATTTCCCGAGGGTGCCGGGTACCATTAAAGCGGATATAATCCGATATCCATTTTACATACGTTTGTTCTGTCCGGATTGCGTAATGATGATAACGCATTACCTCCTGCACTTGATCTAAAAGCTTACCTGGCTTTGGACGAAACCTTTCCTTTACATGTTCTCTCTTATATGCCACAATATATTCCCTTCAAAGCTGTATTAAACGGTATAATACCATATTATAAAGAAAATATATAGCGTTAATACACAGAATTTTTTCTGCTTAATACTATACGTTAGGTTGGAGTAATAATCGAGAACGTTCTTAAAATATGTG
>JAFDHR010000194.1 GCA_019308645.1 Deltaproteobacteria bacterium | reverse complement strand
ATGGCTGGTTCCCACATATATGATCAAAGGAGATTCCGCACGCGGAATCAAGGCTACGGCGCCTGATTTGAAGTCCGTGTTTGATCTTCCCAAGTATTGGAAGCTCTTTAAAGACCCTGAGGACCCCAACAAAGGCCGTTTCTATAACAGCATTACCGGGTGGCAGTGTACCAAACACAATTCCAAAAAGTTGAAGGCCTACGGTTTGGATAAGTACTTCAACGATTTCATGCCCGGATCGGATCCAGCGCTCTCAGGATCTATGGCCGCTGCTTACAAGAAAGGGCAAGCATGGGTTGGCTATTACTGGTCTCCCACCTGGGTTCTGGGTTTGTATGACATGACCCCTCTTGAAGAGCCACCCTATGACCCAAAAGTCTGGAAGACCACCAAGGGATGCGAATTCGGCCCCTTTGATGTGAACGTCCTGGTCAATAGCGGTTTTCAGAAAAAGGCCCCAGGGGTTGTTGAGTTTCTCAAGAGATACGAAACAACCTGTGCCCAAAATAACAAGTTCCTGTCTTATATGAAAAAATCCAAAGGCAGCACCCAGGATGCAGCCATCTGGTTTTTAAAGAAGTATGAATCGACCTGGACGAAATGGGTTTCCCCTGAGGTGTCCAAAAAGGTTAAAGCAGCTTTGCCATAGAGGCGATATAAAAATTGGACGATAGCGATTCAAAAAATAAAACAGCGGAGGTTTGTGTTGAAGTAAAGGGGTTGTGGAAAATTTTTGGCAAAAAAGCCGAGGAAATTCTAAACTCTGAACTTCGCTCAGCTACCAAAAAGAGTTTACTGGAAACAACCGGATGTGTGATGGCGGTTCGTGATGTATCTTTTACCGTCAAAGAGGGTGAATTTTTTGTTATTATGGGTTTGTCAGGGAGCGGAAAATCCACGCTGATCCGAATGCTTCTTCGACTTATTGATTCAACGAGTGGCAATATTTATATACACGGAGAAGACATTTGCCAATACGACAAGAGGCAGCTTATGGATTTCCGCCGTCACACAACTGGTATGGTTTTTCAATATTTTGGCCTTTTTCCGCACCGCAGCGTCCTTGATAATGTGGCCTATGGTTTGAAGGTACAGGGTATTGCGAAGGAGGAATGCTATAAGCGGGCTCAGGAGGCTATTGAAACTGTAGGGTTGACAGGATGGGAGCAGTATATGCCCAGTGCCTTGAGTGGAGGAATGCAGCAACGGGTAGGCATTGCCAGAGCACTGACCACAAACCCAGAAATACTCCTTATGGACGAGCCTTTTAGTGGGTTGGATCCATTAATTCGCCGGGAGATGCAGGATGAGCTTATTGAACTTCAAGACAAAGTACAAAAAACGATTGTATTTGTGACACATGATCTTCATGAAGCACTGAAGATGGGAGACCGTATTGCAATTATGAGGGATGGGGAGATTATCCAGATCGGTGTCCCGGAAGATGTCATATCTAAACCCGCTGACGATTATGTTCGTGAATTTGTGCAGGATGCATCGCCGGCCAAGGTATTTACCGCCGGCAGAATCATGGATGAACCTAATGCCCTGCTCTATGAATGGCAGGGACTAAAGGCTGCCCTACTTGTTCTGAGCGCCGCAAAAGAAGATTACGCCTTTATGGTAGGCAGGAGTAGACAATTTTTAGGGCTCATAACCATGAAACGCCTGAAAAACCTCATTCAAAACCAGGGCACCTCGCTCAAGGATGCACTTGAACCGAGTCCCCCGACTACAGATCCTGAGGTGGTACTTGAGGATCTCTTTCCTATTGCAGCAGAGGCAGATTATCCTATTGCCGTGGTAAATGAGCAGGGAAGGTTTTTGGGAGAGGTCCAAATCAGCTCTATTTTTGAGAACATGGTTCAGGATAAGGGGAATGGGATAGATGAATAATTTCCCTGAATTTTTTAGGATACCCCTGGCGGACTGGATTGATGCACTCATGGACTGGCTGCTTTCTGAATTTGCCGGTCTATTTGATGCCATTGGTCATGTGTTGCTGATGATGCTCCTGTATATCGAACGCTTTTTCCTGTGGTTACCCTGGTGGTTGGTGATTGTTTTAGTAGGGGTAGCAAGCTGGCGGATTATGCGCAAATGGTGGATGGGCCTCATTATGGCCGGGCTCCTTGTGCTTATTGGGAGCTTTGGATATTGGGAGCTCTCTATGATGACGTTGGCGCTGACCGCGTCGGCTGTTATTTTTTCTCTGGCTGTTGGGATTCCCGTTGGCATTGTTATGGCGAGGAGCGACTTAGCTGAGTCGATTATCAGACCTATACTTGATGCTATGCAAACGATGCCCAGTTTCGTTTATCTCATTCCCGCGCTTATGTTATTCGGCTTGGGCAAAGTGCCTGCACTTTTTGCTACTCTTATTTATTCAGTGCCGCCAGTTATTCGTTTGACCAATGTAGGCATACGACAGGTGTCCCAAAATGTGATAGAGGCAGCCCGAGCATTCGGCGCCAGCTCCAGGCAAATACTGTTTGATGTTCAAATACCTTTGGCTGTCCCATCCATTCTGGTGGGCATTAATCAGACGACCATGATGGCACTCGCCATGGTAGTTATTGCATCCATGA
Source organism: Deltaproteobacteria bacterium (assembly GCA_019308645.1). Next base: position 2,574 of record JAFDHR010000194.1, on the reverse strand, counting down.
TTGGGGCCAGAGGTCTGGGCCTGGAAGTTCTCCTCGCAATCAACCGAATTGAGGTTGGAAGGGGATTTGAGGCTGGGATTTGTATTGTTTTTCTGGCTGTTATCATCGATCGAATAACTCACGCCCTGGCAACTCGTCAGGAAAAAACGATCGGCACATAATGCAGTTTAATTCAATAGTAGGAAATCCCATTTATTAGTCAGGATAGACGGGATGTTCATGATATAAAGAAAATAAGAAAATCTTGTTAATCGTGGTAATCCTGTCAAAAAAGTTCCCCGACATGTCGGGGCTAAGTTCATAGAAGACGACCTTATAACGATGGTCCTTCAGCTTTTGATTCTTGAACACCTACTAAAAAATTGTGCCGCATATACTTTAACAGCTGGCAAAAAAAGAAATTGAAATAATTTTATATCTACAATGAACAGGGATCAGGAGATGGAAATAGCGCTATGTCCGCATTGCAAAAAGGAAATCCCGGAAGATGAAAAATTTTGCCCCCATTGCTCAAGCGCTGTTACCTCGGTAAGCTACGCAACCATATTTAGCTGGCGATGGGCTGACAAAATTTTTCTTTTTACTGTTATTCTTATCTTTATCGGGTTCTTTCAGCCCTGGTTTCCCGGCAGTATCCTTGATCAGGAAAATCCTCTCTCCGCCTTTCAAATGTTACTCAATGTAAATAATCTCGAGATCGATTTTCTGGAAAGTTATAATATCCTGCGGATGGCATTAATAGTGCCCATCTTTGCCATGTTAATTTATCTGCTGGCGTATCTTCGAACAGGTATGGAAAAATCTGAATTCCTGCCGATATTTTTATTTATCATTGCGTGTATTTCCCTATTTCCTTTCTTTTTCAAGTTGGCAGGGCTTTTTTTCGGGATCATACTCAGCTTGGTCTTTCTTGCTGGAATCATTTTTTATTTTAAAAGTGCATCTCGTAAAGGTCGCCTTGGTTATGCAAGCTATTTTTTAATTCTGTTTTTTATATGTCTCTCTGGCTTTATATATCAACTTGATCTGGCTCAAACATTTTATATTAAACTTGAAGAGCTGAATTTTAGCGAAACCTATGGCTTTTGGATAACGTGGTTCATTTTTGGAATATTGATTTTGATCATTGTGTTAAACTTCATGAAAACTGCTGAAGATTTCTGGTTGATGCTGAGCGGTGTGGTTTTTTCAATTGTTGGTTATCATACCTTTATCAATCCTTTATTTATTTCAGGTCCATTTGCCTTTTTTGCCGATAATTTCCGGATGGTTGGTATTCACACGGTAACGCATATCAAGATTGTTTCAATTGCCTTAGTTATAGCTATTTTTACCGGCGTGCCAATCGGTATTTACATTACCCGCAATAAGAACGCTGCAGACATTGTGTTATATTTAGCAAGCATTATGATTACAATTCCAAGTATTGCCCTTTTCGGTTTTATGATGCCAATTCTATCTTCAATTGATAGAGCGTGGGATGCAGTGAATGGTATCGGGATTGGGGCGGTGCCTGCTGTGATTGCGCTGGCGCTTTATTCCCAATTGCCCATCATTCGGAACACGTATATTGCTATTAGAAATGTTGATCCTGCCACTATTGAGGCAGGCCGTGGTATGGGCATGACCAATTTTCAACTACTCAAGCAGTTGCAACTTCCCCTTTCCGCACCGGTTATTATGGCCGGTGTGAGGACTGCGGTTGTCATGAGCATTGCCATTGCAGCAATTGCTGCCTACATCGGTGCCGGTGGGTTGGGCCTGTTCGTAAGCGAGGGACTGCAAATGGCGACTAATGACTCTGTTATTGCAGGGGCCATCAGTATGGGTTTGCTGGCGATTTTAGCAGATATCTTTTTAGGGAAGGTTGAAAATTGGATAACCCCAACTGGTCTAAAGATTAAGAGGTAATACATCAGCAACAGTGAGGAGTGAATTATGGGAATTATGTTAAGCCTACAGGAGGTAACAAAGGTCTATCCAGGCGCCGAACACATAAAAGCAGTGGATAGCCTCTCATTCGACCTGGAAGAGGGAGAAATATGCACTCTGGTTGGGCCCTCCGGCTGTGGCAAGACTACAGCCATGAAAATGATAAATAGGCTGATTCCAATAACCAGCGGCAAGATCTTGATTGACGATCAGAATATCAACCGGCTGGACACCATTGAATTACGACGTAGTATCGGTTATGTGATTCAAAACATCGGGCTATTCCCCAATATGACAATCGCAGAGAATATCGCGACAATACCGAAATTGAAGGGTTGGGATCACGACCGGATTGCCGAGAAAGTAGAAAGTCTTCTAGAAATAGTTAACCTCCCCGCAGAGGAATTCATGGGCCGTTATCCACGGGAACTTTCCGGTGGTCAGCAACAACGCATAGGCGTTGCGCGTGGCATGGCCGCTGATCCCCCAATAATGCTAATGGACGAGCCGTTTGGGGCCATTGATCCAATCAACAGAGAACATCTCCAGGATGAATTCTTAAAAATTCAAGCGAAGGTAAAAAAGACAATTGTGTTTGTTACCCACGATATTGATGAGGCCATAAAAATGGGGGACAAGATA
>JAFDHR010000193.1 GCA_019308645.1 Deltaproteobacteria bacterium | reverse complement strand
GGGATTGGACAAAAAGAAACATGACATCTACGACTATTTTGCCTTCAAACCACTTTTAGAGCATCCGGAGGGGCTCAACTCCTTTGGTTATGATGTAGACAATGAGATCCTTGCTTGCATAAACTGTGCATTTTGCCGCTTAGGATGCCCTACCTATGACATCACCCAACTCGAGTCAAGGAATGCCAGGGGCAGGACCATCCTGGCATTCAACCTAATGACCGGGACAATTGAGCCCTCCAAGGAATTGGCAGATTCATTTTATACCTGCACTACCTGTAATGCCTGTACATATTTCTGTCCTGCCCGGATTAAGGTAGATGAGATTATTCAAAAAGGCCGTGAAAAGCTTTTTGCTTCTGGTATTGCTCCTGAACCGGTCATGGCACTGAGAGATAGCATCCTGAATACAGATAATGTTTATGCAGCCACAAAGGAAGACAGGATTGCCATCTATCCCTCATCAATCAAGAAAAAGGTAGAAACAGGTGAGCTAAAGAAAAAGGCAGACACCCTCCTATTTATGGGGTGTGTCTCGAGTTACTTAGATATGAAGATAGTTCCAAGCTTCTTTAAGATCATGGATGCTGCTGGTATAGATTACACAATGCTTGGAAAAGATGAGATCTGCTGCGGATTTCCATTACACCTGATGGGGGATCAGGAAAAATTTGAGCAAACTGCCAGAAACCTTATTGATCGTATTAAGGAAACCGGGGCAAAAGAGCTGATAACTCCATGTGCCGGTTGTTATAAAACATTCAAAAAATATTATCCTGAGGCAGGAGATTTAGGATTGGAAGTCTTCCATTCTGTTCACTATATTCCCAAACTTATAAAGGAGAAAAAGATAAAATTGGGTGGTGATCTTGGTAAAAAAGTTACCTATCATGATCCATGTGACCTGGGCAGGACTTTTGAGATATTTGATGAGCCCCGGGAGATACTAAAGGCCATTCCTGACATTGATTTCGTTGAGATGTCCAGAAACCGCTTGATGGCCAGGTGCTGCGGAGGTGGCGGAAGTGTTATAGCCCTGGAGCCAGAACTCGCAGCAGATATGGCAGCAATCAGGGTAAGGGATGCCATGGAAGTAGGTGCAGAGATAATAGTGTCTGGTTGTTCTGCATGCAAGGATAACCTCAGGAAAGGAGTAAAGGCCATTCCTAAAGATGAACGACCAAAGATCAAGGTGATGGATATTACTGAGATAGTAGCTAACTCCATCATTTCTTAAGATTTACAGTGGATTTCATAAACAAGATAACATAAGAGGTGAAATTCTAAATACTAAATCCTAAACTCTAAACAATATCAAATATCAAAATCCAAATGACAAAACCTGTTTAGAGTTTGAGTCTCGGAAAATTAATGGTTTTTTATTTATAATATTCGGATTTTGTGCTTGTTTAGGATTTCGATATTAGAATTTAGGATTTATCAATTTGTCGGCTAAAAAATGACTACTTAAATTAGACATTTAATATAAAGAAGGCCTTAAGGCCTACAACAAAAAAGGAGGATAGAAATGACAACCAGCAAATGGATGCATGCAGGAACCGTTGTCAAGATGAACGCCATCAATTATCCAGATAAATTAGGGTGGCAGGATAAAAATAATGAATATAACTTTAAGGAATGGAACGAGAGGGCCTGTAGGGTTGCTAATGGACTGTCAGGCTTAGATATTGGTTTTCAGGAAAGATTTGCCGTATTAGCATTTAACCGTGGTGAGTGGATGGACATATATGCCGGATGTGCCAAGGGGGGCCAAACCATAGTTCCATTAATGTTTCGCCTTGCACCACCGGATATTGAATATATTGTCAATCATGCAGAATGCAAGGCTTTTATCGTTGAGCAGCCCTTTGTGGAAATGATAGATGCCATGAAAGACAAACTTCCGGTTCCAAAAGATGCCTATATCTATCTGGGAGAAGGCCCTGTTCCCGATGGATATACAGGTTATGAGGATTGGCTGGCCAAATCATCCCCGGAAGAGCCCGATATCATGGTAGATGGAGATGACACATGGACCTTTATGTATACCTCAGGAACAACAGGAAGGCCCAAAGGTGTGGTCAAAACCCATGAAAGTTACCACGCCCAATATGTATTAAACATTATGAACCAGGGTGTCAGGCCTACTGATAAGGTGATGCTGGTGATGCCAATGTGCCATGTGAATTCCATATTTTATTCCTTTCCCTATACCATGCTGACTGCTCCGGTATTTGTGTATAATATGGTAAGCTTCGACCCTGAGGACCTACTTCAAACCATTGATAAATACAAGATTACCTTTACCTCCCTGGTACCCACACATTATATTATGATGCTTGGTCTTCCAGATGAGGTTAAAAATAATATAGATGTATCTTCCATGAGGCAGCTATTAATATCGTCTGCTCCTGCCAGAAAAGATCTCAAGCTAGCGATCATGGATTACTTTAAAAATGCAGAGCTTTGGGAGGCCTATGGTACTACAGAGGGCGGTTTGGTAACCCTGTTAAGACCAGAATATCAGTTTGAAAAACTTGGCTCTATCGGCAAGGAAATCTATGGCACAGACAGAATTAAGTTGCTTGACGACAACAGAAATCCTGTACCTGACGGTGAGGTAGGTGAGGTTTTTTACAGAACTCCCATGATATTTAAAGAGTACTGGAAAGAGCCGGAGAAGACCAAAGAGGCATTTGAAGGGGAATGGTCTTCAGCTGGAGATATGGCTAAACGGGATAAAGATGGCTTTTATGTTTTGGTAGATAGGAAGGCAAATATGATAATAACTGGTGGAGAAAATGTATTTCCATCCGAGGTAGAGAGTACTGTCGGTGCCCACCCTGCTGTTAAGGATATCGCAGTAATAGGCGTTCCTGATGAAAAATGGGGCGAGGCAATAAAGGCCATTATCATTCTGAATGAAAATTATGAGCCAAGTGATGAGCTTGCAAAAGAAATAATGGATTTTACCAAGGGTAAAATTGCAGGGTTCAAAAGACCAAAATCCGTTGATTTCATCAAGGAAGAAGAAATGCCCAGAACAGGGACTGGAAAGATTTTACACAGAATCCTGAGAGAGAAATATGGCAAGTGGAGTGATGCTTAAAAACGTAGGTAGTAAGCATTAGCAAGTAAACACAACAGACACAATAAACCCAACAAACTCAATAAACCCAATTGGAGGAAAAAAGACATGTTGACAAAAGCATTCATACCTTACAAGGGCTACTATTCGACCCCATTTTGCAGATGGCAGGGGCCTATGGCTAATGAAAATTCTATCTCCTTAGGAGCAACAACAGCCAACCGATGGCTGACAAAAAATAATTTTGACCCCACTATATTTGACTACATGTATTTTGGGATAACCATAGCACAGCACCACCTTTTTTATAGCCACACATGGGCAGCAGCCCTGTTAGTGAATGGTGCCAAGGATCTACCTGCCCTCATGGTAAATCAGGCATGCACTACATCAACTACCTGTATAAATCTTGCTGCCTCAGATATAGAACTCGGAGCCTATGAGACAGGATTTGCCCTTATGGCAGATCGTACATCCAATGGCCCACATACTATCTGGCCACAGCCCTTTGGACCAGGTGGAGAAGTGGAGTCAGAAAACTGGATGATGGACAATTTTAACGGTGATCCATGGGCAGGGCAAAAAATGATCCAGACGGCTGAAAATGTTGCCAAAGAGTTAGGAACAACTCGGGAAGAGTGCGATGCCGTCACCTTAAGGAGATATGAACAATACCAGGATGCCCTGGCCAATGACCGTGCCTTTCAGAAAAGGTACATGTTTCCTCCAGAGGTCAAAATCTCTAAGAAGAAAACCATGTTAGTAGAAGAAGATGAGGGCGTTACACCAACCTCAGCCGAAGGCCTGGCCAGACTCAGACCTGTTGAACCAGGAGGTGTACATACCTTTGGAGCACAAACATTTCCTGCAGATGGAAACTGTGGTGTAATTGTGACCACTCGGGATAAGGCCAAAGAGCTAAGCGCAGATCCAAATGTTGAGATCCAGATTGTCTCATATGGGTTTTCAAGGGCAAAAAAGGGCTATATGGCTCAGGCCCCTGTCCCTGCTGCACAGATGGCACTTGAAAAGGCAGGGATAAAAGTAGGGGATCTGAAGGCTGCAAAAACCCATCAACCCTTTGCCATAAATGACATCTATATGGCCTCCAAGATGGGTATGGATGTTAATTGGATGAACAATTACGGAAATTCTATGATATATGGCCACCCTCAAGCCCCCACAGCCGGCAGGATAATTATTGAGCTATTAGAAGAGGTCGTTATGCTGGGTGGTGGGTATTGTCTCTGGGCAGGGTGCGCCGCTGGCGATACAGGAGCAGCACTGGTATTTAAGATAAGCTGATCCCCCTTGCTTTCTCCCCAGCTATGACAGCCGCTCCAATAGCGGCTGTCAGGTGGGGAGCTTCCGGTACAACAATCTCAAAACCTACTATCTCTTCAACTGCCTTAACCAGACCCACATCCCTTGCCCCACCACCAACAACGGCATAATCTCTTTCAACCCCTACCCTCTCTGCCAGGCTATTAATCTGTGCTGCCAGGGCCCTGTGAATCCCGGCCAGAAGGTCCTCTTTCGAAGCACCCTCAGCTATCCTCGATACTGCTTCGGTCTCCGCAAAAACAGCACATCCGGTGTTAAAATCTATCCTCTTCACTGATTTTAATGACAGCTCTCCTATCTCCTCCACCTTTACCTGTAAAACCTTGGCAATTACCTGTAACACCCTGGCACTCCCACCAGCACACTTGCCACTCAATAAAAATGTGAGCGAGTTTCCCCTTTCATCAATCCGAAAGGCCTTACTAAAGAGATCACCAACATCAACTACTGTCCTAACCGAGGGAAAAAGATAAAATATCCCCCTGCTATGGCAGGATATGTCGGTAATTACATCATTTGCAAAGCGTACATTTTTTGCACCGTACCCAGTCGCAACTAAATAACGAATATCATTAGAGGATAGTCCCTTCTTAGAAAGCAGCTTCTATCAGCAGCTAATGTATAATTTCCTCCGGAGGGCATTACATAAGATCCTACAATCTTTTGATCACGCATGATTATACCTTTTGAAAAGGCAGAACCTATATCAATCCCAATCACATGTACCATTACTTGTTTCTCCTGTCTGATATTACATGCTATTGTGTTAATCGAGCCTTTTTCTAACCCTTTTTATTGAGCCTGCAAACACAATCGCCCCAAGAACCATCAATGCAACAAATTGGGGCCACAGTATTTTCAGGCCCACCCCCTTCAAAAAGATCCCCCTGATAATAACCAAAAAATACCTCAGTGGATTCAAATAGGTCAACCACTGAATTACCGCTGGCATGCTCTCAATGGGGAAAACGAAACCGCTAAACATGAAAAGGGGAAGGATGAAAAAAAAGGTCGTCATCATGGCCTGTTGCTGCGTGGTGGATATGGTGGATATAAATAGCCCCAGGCCCAAGGTGCTCATTATGAAAAGAAGTGCGCCAATAAATAGGAGTGGCACACTGCTGTTAAAGGGAATCTTGAACCAAAGGATTGCAAATAGGCTCACTCCTGCCATCTGTGCTAATGAAA
>JAFDHR010000192.1 GCA_019308645.1 Deltaproteobacteria bacterium | reverse complement strand
GGTCATGCCTTCTTGAGCAAGATCTATCATAGCATCAAGCACTTCCTTGATCATTTCAGGGTCCAGGGCAGAGGTAGGCTCATCAAAGAGCATAATTTTAGGATTCATGCAGAGGCTGCGAGCAATAGCGACACGTTGCTGCTGCCCGCCTGAAAGCTGTCCTGGATATTTTTTGGCCTGTTCAGCGATGATGTGCACCTTTTCCAGATTAAACATGGCTGTTTCCTCAGCTTCGAACTTGGGAACCTTTCTTACCCATATAGGCCCTAAGGTCAGGTTTTCAACAATAGTAAGGTGAGGAAAAAGGTTAAAGTGCTGAAATACCATACCTACTTCTGCGCGGATTTTCTCGATATTTTTTATGTTATTGGTAAGCTCAATACCATCCACGACGATCCGGCCACGTTGATGCTCTTCGAGACGGTTGATGCAGCGGATCAGGGTTGATTTTCCGGAGCCTGAAGGGCCGCAGATGACAATGCGTTCCTTTTTGCCCACGGTCAGGTTAATGCCCTGGAGAACATGGAAGTCTCCAAACCACTTATGCATATCAATGATTTCTATCATGGCTTCATCAGACGCCCGGTTTTCAGCATTTTTTGTTAATTCCTCGTTCATGAGAGCCTATCATAGTTCGATTTCGGATTTCGTAATGCGTACCCTGTGAAACGCAAAGCATATTTCACTGGGGCGGAATGTAATAACATTTCATTAAGCAACATAAAACATTTGGCAGCCATTATCAAGAATAAGTATCCGGTATCAATCTTCTGTTGACAACTCTTTTTCCAGCTTTCGGCTGTAACTGGACATGGAAAAACAGCCTAAAAAATAAAGGATGGCAATAAAGATATATGCCTCGCGGCTGAATCCCATCCATTCAGGATCTGAAAGAGCAGACTGGGTCGTCTTGAGCAGGTCGTAGAGCGCAATTATCACTACAAGGGATGTGTCCTTAAATGCTGAGATGAGAATGCTCACAGTGGGCGGAATCACGATCTTCAGGGCCTGAGGTAAGATAACCAGTCGCATAGTCTGGTAGTAATTCAATCCCATCGATTCCGCTGCCTCATACTGCCCAAGGGACATCCCCTGTAAACCCCCACGAACCACCTCCGCAATATAAGCAGCGGTAAACAAGATAATGGCCACCTGTGCCCTGAGGAGTTTATTGATCGTGATCCCTTCTGGTAAAAACAGGGGAAAAATGACCGAGGACATAAAAAGCAGGCTGATAAGCGGCACTCCACGTATCAACTCAATATAAAGAATAGAGAGCCATTTTAAGCCATGCATTTTGGATTGACGTCCCAGGGCCAGGATAACGCCCAGGGGGTAGGCGGCTGTAAGCCCGAAAACAGAGAGCAGGAGTGTTAGAGGTAATCCCCCCCACTGGGTACTCTCCACTGGCGTCAGTCCAAAAAGCCCCCCCTTCATGAGCAGGCCCATGGTGAAAAGCCCCACGATCCACGAATAGCCTAATGGCTTTTTCCAGTGATTCCGGTCTCTGCTGTAAAAAAGGAGACCGAACAGAATAAACATGGCCAGCAAGGGACGCCAATGCTGTTCGTAGGGAAAAAAACCGAAGATAATAAAACGGAAGTTTGTATAGATAACGGACCAGCAGGCACCCTCAGCCTCCCTGCACCCCTGTCCGGACGTATGCCATACACTGTCAATGAAGGCCCATTGTAAGAGTGGAGGCACGATTTTCCAAAGAAAGAAGAGGGTCACAATGGTAAGGATAGAGTTAAACCAGCCATTGAAAAGGTTGTTTTTTGCCCATCCTATGACCCCCACGCTGGTTACAGGAGGCCTTAACTCCCCTATCTGTGTCCCTTTTACAGCTTCTTCCATGTGTCTCACTATCTCTCTACAAGAGTCACTCTTTTATTATACCAGTTCATAAAAGCCGATGTTGAAAGGCTGAAGATAAGATATACCGCCATGATCATGGCTACCCCCTCAATGGCCTGTCCTGTCTGAAAAATGGTTGTGTTGGCTACTGAAACAAAGTCGGGGTATCCGATAGCTACGGCCAGGGAACTGTTTTTTGTCAGGTTGAGCATCTGACTGGTCAGTGGTGGAATGATGACCCTGAGGGCCTGGGGTAGAATCACCAGGTTTAAAATAGGAGCAGGTCTAAGACCGATTGACATGGCAGCTTCTCTCTGGCCCTTACTGACCGACTGTATCCCTGCCCGCACTACTTCGGCCACGAACGCGGCTGTATATAAGATAAGCCCAAGCAAAAGGGCGATGAACTCAGGGCTTAAAGTCATACCGCCCTTAAAGTTAAACCCTATAAGTTTGGGGGCATCCATGTTCATTGGAGCATCAAATGCTAACCAGGTGATCAAGGGTAGCCCTATGATCAGGCCGATAGAGACGCGAATGACAGGAAAAAACTGCCCTGTTTTTTCCTGCCGTTTCTTCGCCCATCTACGCACGAGGTAAACCACCCCACAGCCCACAAAAAAGGCCAAAATCATATATTTATGTGCAGGATGCGCCTCCGGGACTGTAAAGGCCACCCCGCGGTTACAAAGGAACAGGCCATTTATGGGGCATAGGGCCTGCCGGGGAGAGGGAAAGGTTTCGTAAAATATGGCATACCAGAAAAACAATTGCAGGAGTATGGGAATATCCTGCATGACTTCAATATATATAGATGCCAGTTTTGAGACCAGCCAATTGGAAGACAGACGGGCAACTCCAACGATTGTCCCTAGGATAATTGTGAAAACGATACCTATAAAGGCTACTTTCAAGGTATTCAAAGCACCGACAACCAGGGCCCGGCAATAGGAACTGGCCGCTGAATAAGGGATGAGGGATTCGCCGATCTCAAAAGAAGATTCCTCATTGAAAAAGCCGAATCCTGTGGCAATAGATTGTTTTTTAAGGTTTAACAGGGTATTAGATACAAGATAATATGCCAGCAGTCCCACCATAGCAAACACGGCAATCTGAAACATGATGGCCCGTTTTTTGGGGTCAAGCCAGAATGGAACACTGCCCGGAAGTGTGTTCTCCATGAATTTTTCGTATCCTTTTGTAGCCCCGGTTTCTTGTCTAAACCTCTAAAACGCGGCCCCTGGCAGGCCTGTCGAATTTCTATTCCAGACACCGTGTTGGCCAAGGAGGGATAAAACAAGAGGGTGCCCCTCAACAGGGGCACCCGGAGAAAAGATTATCTAAATGCTGCGGAATACATCAGTCCACCCCTTGTCCACAGGTCATTCAACCCGCGTTCAAGCTTAAGGGGGGTATTGGGCCCGACGTTACGCTCGAAGATTTCGCCGTAGTTGCCCACCTGCTTGATGATGTTGTACGCCCATTTTTCATCAAGACCAAGGGCCTTGCCCATACCAGGCGTTACTCCTAAAAATCTCATTGTTGCAGGATCCTTGCTTTTAAGCATGCTATCCACATTTTTCGAAGTCATGCCGAATTCTTCAGCCTGTATGAGGGCCATGACCGTCCAGTTGACAATATCATACCATTGGTCATCTCCATGACGGACCACCGGGCAGAGAGGCTCCTTGGAAATAATCTCAGGCAATAGGACATAATTGTCTGGATTAAGAGCCACAGAACGAATAGCGGCCAACTGCGAGGCGTCCGAGGTAATGCAGTCACAGCGACCTGCAAAGAAGGCCTTGTTAAGCTCGGTCGTCTGCTCAATCACGACCGGTTTCCACTTCATGTTATGCTTCCTGAAAAAATCAGCTGCATTCATCTCTGTAGTGGTTCCCGGGAGGACGCATATGGTAGCTCCGTCAAGCTCCCTGGCACTCTTCACGCCCAATTTCTTGGGAACCAGGAAGCCCTGACCGTCATAATAGTTCACGTGGCAAAAATTTATACCAGCCGCGGTTTCACGAGTCAGGGTTTGCGTGGTATTACGGCACAAGACATCAATTTCTTTTGACTGAAGAGCTGTCAAACGCTGCTGAGACGTAAGGGCAACAAATTTTATCTTGCTTGCATCACCAAATATGGCGGCCGCAATGGCCCGCCCTGTATCCGCGTCAAGGCCTTTCCATACGCCTTTTTTGTCAGGCATGCTAAAGCCAAACACGCCGCCATTAACGCCCACCTGTATAAACCCTTTTGCTCGAACTTCGTCAAGGGTTCCTGCCATAGCCACGCCTGCAGTAGCAAAAAATGCTAACACCAAAATAACAACAAACAACTTCAAAGCTTTCATCCTTATACCTCCTTAACATTTAAAGGTTTACCTTCTTGGATTGCAACAATACAATCCCCTATTCTTTATCCAGGCTTGTTTCCTTAAGTGAGGATATCATTGTAATGAAAAAAACAGCCCAAAAAATCAAATAACATGAAGTGTTTGTATTTGCAATTAAAAAACATTTTTTAAGCAAGCAATAATTTTTTTACAAATCCAAGACAAGATTTGATTTCAAACGGCTTAAGCTCCAGGGTTGCAGTCCCTTTATAGCCAATTTTACTAAGAGCTTTGAAGATATTTTTAAAATCAACAATACCTCTGCCAGGAGAAAGGTGTAGGTCATCTTCAGGTGTGTTCCCTCCAAGATTATCGTGGAGATGAATGTGCCTTATCCTGTCTGGATATCTTTTTATAAAATTAAAGCTTGTGTTTTCTTCCCTTAAAAGCTGCCCATGACCCACATCTAAGGTCAGGTTAAGAAGAGGAAGTTTATCAAAGGCAACCTCGAGGTCATGCCAGTTTTCACTTAAATTTTCTAAACAGATGAGAATCCTTTTTTCTCTGGCCTTATTAATAATTTCTCGTAATAGCTCAACCTTAAAATCAAGTACCTTAGCTTTGACAAAACGCCTATCCATCCAGAGGTGAAGCGTTAGAAGAGACATATTGAGTATGGGCATAATCTCTAAGATCTCTAACACGTGAGGTAAATAATCTTTCTCCAAAGAATTTATGTTATTGGGATTTCCCTCTCTCGGCCCATGACAAAGGTAATAAAAGCCTGTTTTTTCTTTGGCTTTCAAGTATTCGTTAATGTTTTCTTTGAACTTTATTGCGTTAGATATAGGGATTTCAGCAAATTTTAGCCTTAGATCATGCAGGGCCAATACATCATCTGGATTTCTGGCTGTTCCTCCCAGTGCAATTTCTAATTTTTTTTTAACATGGCTGCAATTCAATTGCGGTTTACTCGCATTTATTTCCAGAGGGGTAATCGTGTGTAATCATTAAATGTCCGGCTAAATTGTGACGACTTCGTAAAAAGTCGGATTTAGTGAACCTGCCCGCCGTCTGGCAGGCGGGTCTGTAATTTCGACCAGAGGGAGAAATCTTACCAGAGGGAGAAATCTTGAGTTTTCAGCATGTTACATTGGTAAGATTTCTCGCTTCGCCCCGCCCGCCTCGCCTGAGGCGAAGCCGATGGCGGGCAGGTCGAAATGACATGTTGTTGAGACTTTTTATGGATTCATCAAATTTTAGATTTTTCAAACGCCTGGGTTATAAGTTCAAACTATATCTAAGGTTCTATTAATCATTATATCATATTCTCATTCTCTTCATCTTGCTGATTTTATCCTTAATCTTTTTTCCTTTTTTCTCAAACCCAGGCTTATCAAGCAGGGCAAACATTGCTTTCTTATAATCCTCCACACCTGGCTGCATGAAAGGATTATGACCTAAAAGATAGCCACTTATGGCTACAGATTTTTCCATCATATAGTATATTTCACCCAAACTAAATGCGTTTCTTCTTGGTATTTCAATTATCATGTTGGGAACACCACCTAAATAATGGGCATATGCAGGCCCTTCGATTACCTTTCTGTTTATGCTATTCATGTCTTGGCCTTTATCGACTAAATAATTTAATCCATCAATGTTATCTTTATCGTGAGGAATAGTAACTGTGTTATCATGCTTTTTTAGCATAATAAAGGTCTCTAAAATATTTCGTTCGCCCTGTTGAACCATCTGGCCATTGGCGTGTAGCTTTTCAGAGTAAAGAGAAGGAGATACCCACATACCATGCCCAGAATGTCCTTCACTTTCTGGAAATAACTGTTCCATCCACCTGGCTACACCATATAAAGACACTGAATTTGTGGCTACTATCTCTATCTTTTTACCCTTTAACCATGCGGCATGGCGGGCCGCTGCATGAAGAAGACTTGGGTTTTTCCAGAAATTGTCTACCATCGTGATATTTCTCATATATTTAAATCCTGCGGCGAACTCATCAATATCAATATTGGCTATAGCAAGCCCCAGCAATCCAACATCAGTCAATACTGAAAAACGACCACCGATATTATCAGGAATAGGAAAGGTTTTATATCCCTTCTCCTTTGATAATTTCTTAAGTGCTCCTCTTGTAGCATCAGTAGTCACATATATTAAATCTTTGTCATCGTGACCCCAGTTTTTCTCCAGTACATTACGCAGGATTCTAAAGGCAATTGCAGTTTCTGTTGTTGTCCCTGATTTCGATATAACATTTATTCCTATCACTTTGCCCCGTAGCATATCGAGGGTGTCTCTTACATAGTCAGGGTCCATATTTTGACCCAGAAAATAAATTTCTGGCGCATTACCTCTTTCGTCTCGGCTCAACTGGTTGAAATAGGTATGAGTCAATGCCGTACATGTGGCCTCGATGCCTAAATATGATCCTCCTATACCTAAAGAGACAAATGCATCAATTCGGCTCCTAAGGCTCCGGGCTGCCGATTGTATCTCCTCTAAATGAGTGAGGGTGATCTCTTCCGGGAGGGTTTGCCAGCCAGTCATGGGTATGCCATTATCACATATATCTCCTTGATCTTTTTTTAACATTTTATGGGCATTTATTACCTGTGGCGCAATATCTTCAATATCTTTAAGGGTTATAGATGGTGAATCGCCTGGGGTGTCAAAAAGATAGGTAAGGTCTAAAGAGACTCTGTTGGACGATTGCCATGATGCCTCATTAAATGGATTTTTTTTGCCGTTAGCTCTTTCTTTCTGCATTTTTATGGTTTTATTTTCCTTAAAACCTATTAGCTTCATCCCTTGCATATTCAACCCCTTTTGTTCTGAATAGTATAGATTATTCTTTATTATAATACATTCCATTTATAGTAAGACTAAAAAATTACGTAGGCACTCGTAGTGGCCATTATTGCTGATAAAATCAGAGCATGAACACTTTTTTAGTAGCTGCTTTGCATAGTTTTTTCAAGTTCAGCTTTGTAATTTAACATTTTAATTCTCGTATGTAAGGTTAAAAATGCGATAGGTAGGGGAGGGGAATGGGTTTGCCTTGACCAACGAGGGAATTTTGTCTATACTCTCTATTCAAAATATATCTCTGAGAGTTAATGGTTTTAAACGGTGTAATTACTGGAGGATACTATGAATATAGCACTGTATATCGTAGCAATTTTGTGGATTGTTATCGGTGTCTTTATACTCCTTTATACTGAAAGAACGATGAAGATTTTAAAAAAACTCTTTTTTACAGAAAAAGTAAGGGCGCTATCTATTTTACCGATTATTTTCGGGATTGTTTTGATAATAGGTGCCTTTGTATGTACTCAGATATTTTTCCTATCTTTTATATTGGGAGTGCTTGCCTTACTCAAGGGATTATACTTGGTCATGGGACCATTGTCCCAGATTAAACGTATTATGGATTGGTGGTTCAATAAAGCCAGCACCAGTTACATCCGTTTGTGTGGGCTCATAATTTTTGTTCTCGGGATTGCTATACTATCAAATCTTTGAAAAATGATGTGTTTCCCGATCCGTTTTAGGCAAGCCCTTCTTAAACGCTATTTTATCTTCTATTTGACATGATTTCCTATTTTTATTAATCTACCATGTTAATTTTTCTATACTTTTTAAGTTAACAATTTCGACCTACCCATTTCGTCACGATAGATAAATGAACATTCCTAATATTTTCCTATTACCGATTTTGCTTATTCTAATAGGAGCCGGTATAGTTTTTTATCCGTTCATAGAGAACAGTATTATATTTCATCCGGATAGACAGCTTGACGATAACCCATCAAATTGGGAGTTATTCTACAAGGATATTCAATTCCTGACCCCTGATGGTCAAAGACTACACGGTTGGTTTTTCCCTTTATCTGAGAAGTCTCCGGTACTTATCTTTTGTCATGGAAATGCCGGTAATATTTCTCATAGAATTGAAAATGTAAAATTTTTAGTAAAAAAAGGTATTTCAGTCTTTCTATTTAGCTACAGGGGCTATGGGAAAAGCTCCGGCAGGCCTTCGGAAAAAGGAATATATATTGATGGAATAGCAGCATATGATTATCTAACGGGTGTTGAGAAGATTTCTTCGGAGAGGATTGCAATTTTCGGGCGGTCATTAGGAGGTTCTGTGGCCACAGAGGTGGCTTTACACAGAAAAGCGAGATGTTTGATAATTGAAAGCACATTTACATCCATTAAGGATATGGCAAAGACTATCTTCCCATTTTACATTTTCTCACCTTTTTTACCCCATCATTACAATAATATTTTTAAAATTGCCAATGTGAGTATTCCAAAATTAATAATACATGGTGACAATGACAAGATTGTCCCATTTTCTATGGGTAAAAAGTTATTTGCACAAGCCCCAGAGCCAAAGTTGTTTTTCCCGATACATGGGGCTGGGCACAATGATACATATGTTGTGGGAGGGGAGAAGTACTTTGATGCTATAGTTAATTTCATTTTACCTCTTACAAACATTCGGACAGGATAAGTTGGTTGTAGGATATTTTTTAATATTTTAGGGCTTTTAAATACAATTTTGATGATTATAGTAGTAAAAGTTGGAACGTATTAGGGATAAATGCGAATTATATTACAGCTCATCAGGAAATTATACATCGTGTGAACAAAATAAATAGTGCCTGAACGAAAACTATCCAAAGCTGTCATTTCGACCTGCCCGCCATCGGCTTCGCCTCAGGCGAGGCGGGCGGGGCGTAGCGAGAAATCTTACCGTATTGTTATTGTTGAAATATAAGATTTCTCCCCTTGGTCGAATTGACAAAAAAGAGGGCTTTTCGTTCAGACACTAAATATTATATTTTATACTATTTTTGTGTATTTCAATAGGACATTCCAACAGCATAAAATTGGAGGATTGCGAGAATGAGGATTCTATTGACTGGCTCAAGCGGACAACTTGGCAGTGAGTGTAAAGACGTCTTGAAAGATGACTATGAAATTATTTCCCCAAACAAAGAAGAGCTGGATATTACCAGTTGGGACAAGGCAATAATGAGTATTGATCAATTATCGCCTGATATAATACTTAATTGTGCTGCCTTTACCAACGTTGACGAGTGCGAGAAAGAGAAAAAGTTAGCTGAGAGAATTAATGTGGAAGGCCCGAGGAACTTGGCACAGGGGGCGGCCAGATATGACAAAATTATTGTTCATATATCTTCAGATCTGATATTCAATGGCCGAAAGAGACTGCCACAACCATACTTTGAAGATGATCCCACGAGCCCCCTCTCTCGCTATGGTTTAACAAAGATGGAGAGCGAAATGGCTGTGAAGCAAAATACTCCACATTATATTATTATCAGGGCTGGTTGGGTTTATGGTGTGAAGGGAGATAGCTTTTTAAAACAGATACTTCAACTGGCCATGAAAAAGGAACAAAAGTCTATATACGTTGTTAACGATCAGATTGGTTCTCCTACATGGTCTTATAGGTTGGCCCAGCAAATCAAGGTATTGATAGACAATAGAAAAGAGGGCGTTTACCATGCCACATCAGAAGGTTATTGCAGCAGATATGAGTGGGCAAAATATTTTTTAGAAAAAATGGAAATTACAATCCCTGTTTTGCCTTGTGCCAGTGAGAAATACCCCACACCTGCAATAAGGCCGCTCAATTCCATTCTTGAGAATAGGCAACTAAAGATAGAAGGGCTTAATATCATGCCCAATTGGCAAAAGGACCTTGATATTTTTATTGATAATTATGGCGAAATGTTACTAAAAGGAGAAGAAGAGTCTAATTAAGGGTGTTGTAAAGATCGTATAAATATTATGTAATATCAATTGTTTAAATAATAAAAAGCCTCTATAATGGAGGGGATTTTGTCAAAAGAACCCTTGGCCCAAAACGGA
>JAFDHR010000567.1 GCA_019308645.1 Deltaproteobacteria bacterium | reverse complement strand
CTTTATGTGTAAGCTTGGGATTTCGTTTGACATAATGTTCATACTAGTGTACAAGTATATGTACAATAATTAAAGGGGGAGTAAAGGGATGGAAACGCTAACCATAACCGAAGCAAGAAATAAATTTATGAAACTTCCTGATGAATCCACGGGTAATCAGATTATCGCTGTTACCCGCCGGAATAAAGAAGTGATGGCCGTGATGAGTTGGGAATTATATGAGGGTTTATTGGAAACTATTGAGATATTGGCTGATCCGGAACTCATGAAGAACATAAAAAGAGGAATAAAAGAGATTAAATCTGGTAAGACTTATACCATTGAGGAGTCACGTGAAAGGTTAGGACTGTGACCTATAGGCTGGAGATAACTGAAACGTGTCTTTCGCTTATTGAAAAGGTAACGGATAAAAGAATCAAGTCGGTAATTATAGACCGAATCGAGGGACTCAAGACTGACCCAGAAAAGCAGGGGAAGGTATTAGTAAAGGAGCTGGCTGACTTTCGTTCTATACATGTAGCTGGAAGATACCGTGTTATTTATAGAATTGATGAAGATTCTTCCACTGTTTGGATATTGGCAGCCGGTATTAGAAAAGAAGGTGATCAAAAGGATATTTATAGGATTGCCAAAAAGCTGTTAAAAGCAGGCTTGTTAGATTATGAGATTTCAAGATAATCAGGAATTTCTCTCTGTGTTTTTTGCTGTACTCTTTGCCCTCTGCCCTTCACAGCCAGGAAAGTTATTTAATTATTTAAGGACGTCCCTCTTCACAGCGAAGCGCACTTTACGGATATGACGTGAATTATGAATGAAAAAAGTTTCTTTTTCGAGAAAAAGCTGATATCAAGTCATATGGTATGTGCTATAGCTTGACTTATTAAATTAGCTCAAACTTCTATATGAAAAGGAGGTGCTCAATATGGAAGCTTCGCCATCAATATCCCCCCAGTCCTTGACTGCGGTTGAGATGTTGGAAAGTATAGATGCAAGCCATAGGAATCAGGCATTGGAGATGTTAAGAAATTTTGTATATGAACTCCGCAGTGAACAGAAATGGGAGGAATTGTATTCAAATCATCCTGCTCCAATGAGAGAGATGGCAAAACAGGCGCTTAAAGAGCATAAGGAAGGAAAGAGTAGGGCATTGTAATGAATTCCTTCACTGTTAGATCATATTGGGATTCGTACAATGAGTTGTCGAAGGATATCAAGAAGCAGGCAGATAGCAAGTTTGAACTTTGGAAAAAGGAGCCCTTTCACCCGTCACTCCATTTCAAGTGCGTAAATTCAGAGGATCATATTTGGTCGGTTAGGATAAATCTGGATTATCGGGCTCTTGTAGTCTGGAAAAGGATACGGTCGTTTGGTATTGGATTGGTGACCATGACAGATACAAACAGCTATTGAAATCTTTATGAGTTGATCTACTGGATGCGTGCCTTCCCAAAAGGCTATAACTCGGAAGAACACCGATAACCCTCCGAATAGAATCCGTGACATCCGCGAAATCCTCCTGTGCCGTGAAATCTGATTTTGCTTCTATTTCACTGGTATGACAAGAGCAGGAATCTAAGAGATAAGCTTATAAACTAACTAAACAACCAATGTCCCTCACGTCCCTCATTAGTTTCAACGGGTTACACCTTTTTTAATTTTTTTGTTTATCTGGGGTGCATTTAACCGGGGTTCCGATCAGAAAAAAACAAAAACATAACTTAGCGTTCTTAGCGTCTTTGCGGTTCAAAAAATAATCCAGTAAATCCTGTCCAAATAAATAGAAACGCATAAAATCATGGGCGTCTAGCTGGATTTACCTATTATTAATAATACCAGTTTTGGTAAAATTAATAATTTGCTCACGTTGTTTTTCTATCTGGATTGTTGAGTTCTTACCCATATGTAAAACAAAAAACTTAAACCAGAATTATGGATGTTGTGCACACTCTGCACGAGCGTCCCCCTTTACTATAACTTTTAAAACTTGTTAAATCAGACCAATCTTGCATATATTCAAAAAATGTGCTAAATGATAATTTATGGAACCTCAGGAAATTACATCAGAAATTCAAAATATTATA
>JAFDHR010000191.1 GCA_019308645.1 Deltaproteobacteria bacterium | reverse complement strand
ATTGAAGAGGCGCATGAGGCATATCGCCGGGTTTCAGAGGGACTGGAGGGAAAGGTGATACTGACTCAGTAGGGACGAACAGACGCCTGCCCCCTTTGCACCTGTGATCCTGGGAAGTAGGGGACGTCCATTGGTAAATCAGTAACTTCCCATAGCATAATAGAGAATAATGAAGGGGGACGACCTTCAATACTTACATAGCTCGATAAAAGGGGCAATTGCTTAACGTGCCTTGGGGAACTAAATGAAGGGCTTACCCCGACTACATAAAGCCACGGCTTTAGTTCCGACCTCCCGAGGCCTTACAAAGCCTCAACGTTCATAACCGGGCTCGCTTGCCGAAATAATGAAGAATAACAGAGGCCGACAAGTTATGTGAAGTAGGTGAAGTAGGGGACGTCCATTGGTAAATCAGTAACTTCCCATAGCATAATAGAGAATAATGAAGGGGGACATTCATACAGAAAGTGCTTAACGTTCCTTGAGGCAATAAATGAAGGTTTTTTTGCGCCACGGATAATAATTGGGTTGATTCCTCTTCAAAGCAGCCAGGAATTGATGAGGGAAATTTTTGTCAGCCAAGACGACGCGAAAAAATTTCATAACTCGTGATACCGGGAAACATCTTACAATAGTAAACAACTCAACGCAAATGCAGCGCAGCCAGGAATAAAACAGAAAGGTGTCAGGGGAATACAAATTTTACTACCTGACCGAGATTTCTTGGACCTGTTTGACGGGTATTTGAACCTCTATTGGCGAAATGGTTTAATTTGGCAAAAAAAACTAAATTCTCCGCCAAACCCGAGAGAGCTCCACTTGCTCAAACTCATATCCGCTGAGCTGGACGTATCCGATCTTGATATAAAAACAGGAGGGCATATGCAATGACCCAGATATTTAATGTTTATTGCGACGAATCCTGCCATCTTGAAAATGATCAGCAGAAGGTTATGGTATTAGGTGCTGTGTGGTGCCCTCTAAAAAAAGTGCGGGACATCGCCATTCGCATCCGAGAAATCAAGGGGCTGCACAATATGAGGACCGGCTTTGAAATAAAGTGGACAAAGGTATCACCTGCCAAGACGGATTTTTATCTTGACATTGTCGATTATTTTTTCAGTGAGAGAAACTTATATTTCAGGGGGTTAATTGTTCCTGACAAATCCAGGCTTCAACATGAGATTTACAGTCAAACTCACGATGACTGGTATTACAAGATGTATTTTGACATGCTAAAAATGATTCTCAGTCCCAAGGCCAGATACCGGATTTACCTCGATATCAAAGATACGCGCAGTGCAACAAAAATTGCCAAGTTACACAATGTCTTGTCAAACAATCTCTATGACTTTTCGAGAAATATAATAGAACGCGTTCAGACAGTGAGGTCTCACGAAGTTGAAATCCTTCAGTTAACAGATCTCCTTATTGGTGCCATTTCATATATAAACAGGGGTCTTTCAACAAGTATCGCCAAACAGGCATTGATCAAGCGGATACAGGAGCGATCGCATTACAGTCTAACCCTTACAACCCTACTTCGAGAAAACAAATTTAACCTTTTTCGGTGGCACGCGTCGGAGTTGCAATAATGAAGGAAAAGCCTGATTGGTTACCTGTAATAGTTTCCATAGACGGTGTGTGGGAGCTCGTGCTATCTCGTCTCTATACTATATTTGACAGAGATTTTAAGCAATTAAAGCCTATGTTTAGTGCTATGCAGGTATGGTGGGATCGCCGTGTTCTGGGGGGAGAACGTTATGAAGAAGGATTCTGGCATCTTATATCAAGATATGAAAAAGAAACAGGGGAAAGACTTTTAGATGCCAGACGGGCTGAACGCCTGCCATGGTGCTGCCCAACCCTCATTAATGCTCGGGACAATGCTGTCAAGGTCTGGGATTATAAAGAGGGGAGTGGCCGTATGCGCACATATGTCTGGCTAGAAGACTGGGACTATGTAGTTATCCTGGAAAAAAGGGAGCACCGAATCGGCAAGATTGCTTTTTTAATAACAGCATTCCATGTTGACGGGAAATCACGAAGGAAAAAGCTTGAAAGGAAATATTTGAAAAAAGAGGCATAAATGCAATCACCGCCCCGAAGGACGGTGAAAGAGCTCCTTTTACACATGGCAAATGAACTAAAAGCATTATTATCAGTTATCCCGAAAAAGTCAAGAAATATTTTTAAAAATTTTTTGATCGCTCGACAAAGGTCTGAAAATGTTGAAAATGGAGTCTGTCCTTTAAATTGGCCAATGAATGAGGTCAGGTCCTCCAGAATGACGGCGGGCAGGCATAATTAAATAAGTATTTTTGACTTCCCATTTCGGTGAGGTGAATTTCCAGGATTAAATCTTTTCCTTGCCACAATCTCCTCCCTATTCAACGCTAATGAATTTTAAAACAGGACGCGAAAGCAGCGGCTTTAATTTTTCACCTTGACATTTCGTTATGTGATTTATGATTTATTCATGGTAAAGATAAGCCTTAACCAAGGGCAGATTTGCACTTTACCCTTAAGCGAGTTCACACCAATTAAAAAAAGGAGAAAGCGTATGGGCTGGTTCGGAAAACTCACATTTGGCTCATTAGGCCTGTTCTTCGGTGGCCCACTTGGCGCAATAGCTGGTGCAGCGTTAGGACATCACCTTATTGACAAAAAGCAGGGGATTTCGGCTACTCTCTATGGGGCGCCACAGGAACCAAGAGTCGAGTATGCTGAACAGGCCCAGGCAGCCTATTTTGTCAGCCTTTTTTCGATATTGGGGAAAATCGCCAAGATTGATGGCGTGGTCACAAGGGATGAGATTGCCGTTGTTCAGAAATTCATAAAAGGCCTTCAAATACCTGAAACTGAAAAGCGGTTTGCAAAACAGATATTCAACGAAGCAAAGAAGTCTGAATACTCGTTAGAGGACTTTGCACTCCAACTATACCAGGCCACAAGGGACCATCCTACTATTCTTTTATCATTCGTTGATTTGCTATTTCGGGTTGTGGCCGCTGACGGCACGTTTCACCCTGCTGAAGAGTCTGCCCTCAAGAGCATTGCGAGGATATTTGGGATCAGTGAGGAGCAATATAACAACCTGAAGGCAACATACTTTGACGACCTTGACAAGTACTACGGAGTCTTGAACTGCAACCCTGAAAGCTCGAATGAAGAGATAAAATCAAATTACAAGAAGCTTGTGAAGGATTTTCATCCTGACACGATCGTGTCAAAGGGTCTTCCAGAGGAATTTACGGATTTTGCAGCAAAGCGCTTCCGCGAAATTCAAGAGGCCTATGAGGAGATTAGAAAGGTACGGGCATGGGCTCAAGTCTGCTCTTGACTCATGTTGCCCTTTTAACCGACCACGATTTTGAAATGATTATATGGGCAGAATAATACAGCCAAACGGAACTAAAGGCAGTCTAAAATGGATTCAACATGTTGTTAATGACTGTCCGGATGTGTTGAGCAATACCGTAATTGATGCTATTGGAGTTGATAAGGAACAACCTGTAGAATGGCTTTCCCCAAAAGCAGATGATGATTATTCAGAATATCGCGATCAAGATTTTCTTGATCTTTTGGGAATCAAACTTTCCAAAACAAGCCTTAATGATTTCTGGCCAAAACGAGGCCCGCAATGGGATGCATTAGGACGAATTGAAGACAAGGCATATTTCCTTGTCGAAGCAAAAGCCCATGTTTCAGAAATAATCTCTTCATCACAGGCAAAATCAGCAAAATCCAAAGCATTAATAAACAACAGCCTGGATGAAACTAGAAAATATCTGAAACTGAATCCAAATATTGATTTATCAAAGGGATTCTATCAATATTCGAATAGACTGGCTCATCTCTATTTACTCAGAAAACTGAATAATATCCCTGCTTACCTGATCTTTGTATATTTCACAAATGATCATACTCATGTTCCAACGACCAGGGATGAATGGAAGGGCGCACTCCAGTTGATGTATGCCATTTTAGGCACTCACAAACATAAACTCTCAAAATATGTCATTGATGTTTTCATAGATGTGGAGGATTTATAAAGTCACAGAAAAGAGGGGTCAGGTCTTCATTCTTCACATCGCTATTTTTTATTGTCAAGGATGAAGACCTGGCCCCATTATCGCTTTTAAACCGCAATAGGAGTGTTAAATGGAAGCTTATCGATCAGTTGAGGAGATTTCGTGGATATCCCATCCTACTGCACAAGGGGTGAAAATCAAACCTTTGATTTCCGAAAAAGAACACGGTTTGAACGTGACCTGTATGTTAGTCAATATTCCTGTCGGAAAGCAAGCGCCTGAACACATCCATGAGGAACAGGATGATGTCCTCTATCCACTGCAGGGCAGAGCGGTTATGTGGGTTGATGGGACCGGGAACTTCTCACTGGAACCCGGAGTGATCGTACGAGTACCAAAGGGTGTAAAACACAAAATCTTTGATGTTACTGAAAATTTGTTGATATATGACGTTTTTTGTCCGGCTCTTATATGAGTTCGTGAGAAGCGGGACGCTGTTAAATAACTAAATAACTCGATGAAATGGCACGTTGATGAGAAAAAGGGGGTTGGTTCTAAAACAACTTAAAAATGTAAAGTGAGTATGAATTCCCGGCTCAAATCTTTATCTTGCCACAATCACCTTCCTGCTTAGCTCTCAAGAAGCGGGACGCTGTTAAATAACTAAATAACTCGATGAAATGGCACGTTGATGAAAAAAAGGGGGTTGGTTCTAAAACAACTTAAAAATGTAAAGTGAGTATGAATTCCCGGCTCAAATCTTTATCTTGCCACAATCACCTTCCTGCTTAGCTCTCATGAATTGTTGAAACAGTGTTCAGGATATTTCCCATAATAGACCCTTATTCGGCGAGTCTCTCAGTACAAATCATTCGTCAAGCAAAGGATTAACTCTACGTTTATCCGGCATGCTCCACTAAGGCAGCTACTATCTGAAACAGGGGCTCTATTCATTTAGCCACATACCTGCCCAATATGATCAGCCCCTTCTCCAAAGAACAATAAAGGGGTTGGTTCTAAATCGATTTAAATACCTTTTATCTCTTGCAATTAATCGTTAAGAAATATCAAAGTTTATTCGCCTTCGCCAGAATACCCTGTAGCTTGCTACAGGGATGATCTGCCGTGGCACGACACAGATGGCGAGGTGAACCGCGCCGTAGCTCCAAAAGCGAAGGCGGGTTGGCTTCGGCGCAATTCCGCTTTGATACCCCGCAGCTTGCTGCGGGGAGCTTCATTAATTACCTATGGTCGGATCAAGGTAAGTGATTAGAATTAATGCAAAAGATGTTATAATCAGGCCTTTTTGGGCCTAAAAGCATGTTTTTGATATTGAAATGTGCGGCTTAAATAAAAAGGCTTTATAATTAGGATGACCTTTTTCGGCCAATAAAATAACTCTTGCAAATTAGAAATATATTTCTATAATGTAAGATATGATAAAGCGAAAATTAAAGAATACAATCATATCGCACCTTAGAAAATTTCCTGCCGTTGCCCTGTTAGGCCCAAGGCAGTCAGGAAAGACAACGCTGGCAAAGACCCTTTCCTCGAACTACTACGACCTAGAAGTTGAGCCGGAAAAGCTTAGGCTCGACGTGCAATGGGATGAGATTACTCAATCCGATCACCTTATTATTCTTGATGAGGCTCAAAGTTATCCCGAAATCTTTCCCAGAATAAGAAGTGCCATCGACAACCGCAGAGACAAGATGGGTCGTTTCATGATTCTTGGTTCTGTCTCACCGGGGTTAATGATACAGGTGTCGGAATTCCTGACTGGAAGAATCGCCGTTTGTGAGCTCTCGCCTCTTTATATGGATGAAGTTAAGCGCAAGGGTCTGGATAATTTATGGCTTGTGGGCGGCTTTCCCGATGGAGGAATACTCAAGAGGGATAGTTTTCCTTTGTGGCAGAAAAATTATCTGGATGTGCTTGCCATGCGTGATCTTCCCCAATGGGGTTTACCCGCAACTCCACAGGTCACCCAGAGACTTTTCAGGATGCTGGCCGTAAGCAACGGCAGCGTCTGGAATGCGAGCCAGATTGGCAAGAGCATGGGGCTCTCCTATCATACGGTTAATTCATACCTGAACTACCTCGAGCAGACATATCTTATTCGAAGGCTTCAGCCTTTTCATACCAATATCCGAAAGAGGCTTGTTAAGAGCCCTAAAGTGTACTGGCGTGATACAGGCCTTTTGCATAGCCTTCAAGGGGTTAACAGTTCAGACGATTTAATCGTCCAGCCATGGGTCGGATTCAGCTGGGAAGGTTTTGTTATTGAACAGATCCTTATCTGTCTTGAGGTGCAGGGGACTCATTATGAAGCATACTTCTTCAGGACAAATGACGGGCATGAGCTTGATCTGCTTTTGATACTTAATGGTAAAAAGTGGGCCTTTGAAATTAAGCTTTCGGGTTCACCTGGTAGGGATGAACTGGATCGATTAAAAAAGGCGGCAGAGATGGTGGGAGCTGACAGAAAGGTCCTTATCTCCAGAACAAGAAGAGAGATTAAAGGCGCAGATGTTGTTTCTACTAATCTTTACGGTGTGCTCAGGTTGCTGCAGAGTAAAAATAGGGGCAGATCTTAATTAGTAAAATTATTTGAGAACGAGTTAAGTTCCAGCGGAATTACCTTCTTGCCTAAAGAGAAACATTGGTGCCAGAACGATTTATGAAGAGTAACCTTTATTCATAAATGGCGTAACATTCCTTAAGACAGTAAATGAAGGGCTTTACCCCGACCGCAGGAAGCCATGGCTTTAGTTCCGATCTTTTGTGGTCGGGATGTCGTGAGAGGGGACGTAGCTTCTGAATGAACTTATGCGAAATGGGATCAAGTCTCCGTTTGCCTTTGCTTTGCCATAAGCTTTAGGGAAATACGAAATGAAGGGCTTTGCTTGCGTAAATGATGCAGAATTTATATTTTCTTTTAGATACTTATGGATTCGTTAGCTAAAAAAAAACGAAACGCTCTCTTTACCTACAGGCAATCGAAATACCCTGCTCATCTGAATTGCGAAATCAATCTGTTAGAATTGTTTCCTACCAAGGGTGAGAGGCAAAATTTTAACAGTAACTATAAATCCTTTTTAGATTCAAACGCAGATAACTGCTATATCTATAAACTAAAACATGACAGTCTCTTTTATACAACAGAACAACTGATACCCGTAAAAACAAATGAACGCCCCCCTCTCTTGCTAACCCTTGGAAATCCTGCAACCCATTCTATAAAAAATGGAATGTTTTTCTCCTCTACAAATGATGGGAAGGAAAACAGGTTCTGGAAACATTTGCTACAACCGTCAGGGGTCCTTGACCTCGTTTTTGATGAAGGGCTATCTACCAAGGATCGAAACAAACTAAGGCTCGAACGCATGCTGGCGGTGGATTATGATCCTCCCTTTCGAATAGGACTATGCGTTTACTGGTCCATGCCCAGCAGTGCCGGGGGCACATGGTCCGGTGTAGCAGGAATCAGAAAACTTATCGGTAAAAGGGCTATGGAGAGATTAGAACGTCTTGAACGTGAGAGGATCATGGAGGTAATTATACGTTTCCTCGAGCCCGAAGGAGCTGTAGTGACATTCCAGAAAGACGCATGGAATGGCCTCCGTTCATTCAATGATCCTGAATACAGCATTGAACTGGCAAAGGCAGGCAAACTAAGAGGCACTGTAGATGGTTTGCCCCACATACCTTTGTTTGGCGTTCCGCCAACCCGCTTGGTGGGACCTGCCAGCAAGATTCTGCGCCATGTTCTTACTGAGGAAGGTTACAAGCTTCCAAGGGAGTGAATTTGAGATCACCCATTAAAGGGCAAGTCAAGTAAAGGGATCATCAAATTGAATAATCTGTTTTTTTACTTTTCACAAAAAAGGGCAAAAAATTATGCAAGAGAAAAATTCCAGAGATGAATTATTAAATACAATTGAGAAGACAGCCCACGACTATGAAA
>JAFDHR010000190.1 GCA_019308645.1 Deltaproteobacteria bacterium | reverse complement strand
CACATAAGACTGAATTTGGCCCTCTGAAGCAATCCTGCCCTCTCGTTTTTGGGACTTTGCGATACCTTTTTTTCTTAATATATCAATAGCCTTGTTATTATCTCCACCTGCCTCCCGAAGGGCATTTTTGCAATCCATTATGCCTACACCTGTCTTTTCTCTGAGTTCTTTTACCGACTGAATGGATATTTTCAATGTACTTTCTCCTTTTTCTAAGCCTCTGGATCATTATTAGAATGCTTTGCGTGCCTCGTTAAATAAGTTCTCTAATAAGAGATTCCATTTGTAAGCTATTTATTTAACGGGGTGAAGAAA
This sequence comes from Deltaproteobacteria bacterium, assembly GCA_019308645.1. The sequence goes on along the minus strand of JAFDHR010000190.1, from coordinate 5,621 downwards.
CAATATCGTATTATTGAAACATATTTTTCCCATTTTTCCCCGTTACATTTTCTAATGGGAACCTATTTAATGGGGTGAACACGGGATAAATGGCCGCATGTGCTAAGAAAGTTTATTATTCCGTTTGAGTTTGAATTTTCTCAGGCTCTTTGGGCCTTGATGGTTTAACGGATTTATGTTTCTTAGTTACTACTATAACTTCAGGCCCTTCCTCACTTTCTGCGGTAGGTGTAATTACTTCTTCCTTAATTTCTTCTAATTCAGTTTCTTTCTTTATCTCAACTTCCTCTTCAGCCCTTAGTTTTTCCTCTCTCTCCTTATGTCCTTCAATACAGGCATCAGCAATAATAGAGGTTAATAGCCTGATGGATCTTATAGCATCATCATTTCCGGGGAGCACAAAATCAATGTCTTCTGGGTCCCCATTTGTGTCGACAATAGCAGCAAGAGGAATTCCTAATCTTTTCCCTTCATTAAGTGCAATTTTTTCCTTCTTTGTATCCACAATAAAAAGCGCTGATGGTGGTTCGTCCATATTTTTGATGCCGCCCAAGTTTCTTTCTAATTTTGTAAAATCTTTTTCCATCTTTATTATCTCTTTTTTTGTATAGCGGCTGAGGCTTCCATCTTTTTTCATTTCTTCAAGCTCTTTGAGTCTATTGATGCTTTTTCTCATGGTTTGAAAATTAGTAAGTGTGCCCCCCAGCCATCTATTACAAACATAAAACATACCACATCGTTCAGCCTCTTCTACAATGGAATCCTGAGCCTGTTTTTTTGTGCCCACAAAAAGCACGCTTCCACCTTCTGATACTGTCCTCACAAAAAATGAATAAGCCTTTTTTAATAATTTAGCTGTGTTTTGCAGATCAATAATATAGATGCCGTTCCTGGCTCCAAATATGTAAGGCTTCATTTTAGGGTTCCATTTTCTTGTCTGATGCCCAAAATGAACCCCAGCCTCTAATAGAAGTTTCATACTAATTTCTGGCATGCAAATAATCCTCCTTTTCGTTTGCTTGTTTATGGCTTGATTAAAATAAATTTTCTTTTTTACATAGCAGTGGGGATGTATTGTTTAAGAATTCCCTTTTTTGCCGCAGAAAGATGCAGATTATTAAGATTTTAATATATAATATAAAATATTTTTTATCAGCGAAAATCTGCGGCCAAATTAAAAAATGTTTGTTTTATCTATACCTTTTTTTAATTACTATCAAGGAAAAAATCCATTCCTTCTTAATGAACATAATAAACCCTATATATCGCTGAGATACATATCGAGAAGATCATCGATTTTTTCACCTATTTTGAATGCAGGGATATCGGATCAGCGGTAGTAAAAAATCAAGATAGGTTAGATAAAAAGGGGAGATGTATACGGACTGTTAATTGAAAATCGAAAATTTCTAAAGCCACCTTTTCCTGCGTTTGTAGGATTTAACATCTTTGTATGTTTTAATTGTCCCTGTTGCGGCTACTCCCAGATAAAATTCCTTGACATCAGGATTTTCTATAAGATCTTTTGCATCACCTTCCAGCACGATCTTTCCATTTTCCATTACATATCCAAAGTCGGCAATCTGGAGGGCCATATTGGCATTTTGTTCCACTAACATGAGGGTTGTGCCTTGCTCTTGATTTACCCTTTTGATAATCTCAAATATCTCTTTTACCAGCAAGGGCGCCAGACCCAGGGAAGGTTCATCTAATAACAAAAGCCTTGGTTGTGCCATTAATGCCCTTCCCATTACCAGCATCTGCAACTCCCCTCCACTACAGTATCCTGCAAGTGAATTTTTTCGTGCAACGAGTGGGGCGAAATAATGGTAAACCAATTCCAGGTCTTTCTTGTAAGGCTTACCCCACCTTGTAGCAGTTCCTACCCTGAGGTTTTCCTCGACAGTAAGGTATTTGAATGGCTGTCTTCCTTCCATGACCTGAATGATACCCAGCCTTGTGACTATCTCAGGTGCTGAATTCTGGATATTATGGCCTTCATAATTTATAGTGCCCTCAGTAACCTTGCCATTCTCCGGCTTAAGAATCCCTGAGATTGACTTTAAGGTAGTGGTCTTGCCCGCACCATTGCTCCCGAGCAAAGAGACAATCTGACTCTTTTTAACGTCTAAAGAAACAGCCTTAAGGATCTGGATTACATCTGAATAAACAACGCTAATATTGTTGATTTGTAATAGAAGATTATTTTCCATGACTTCCTTTATCCTAAAGGGGTTTAATTGTGTTTATTATGTTAAACCCAAGAAACCCAACAAACACAATAAACTCAACAAACCCTAGTACGAAAATGGCCAAAGTCTAAAACTTGACCGCACGATTCTCCATACCTCAGCCAGACCCTTTGGTTCAAAGATGATAAATAAGATAATGGCCAATCCATACACGAATTCCCTGAGTGGTGCTATGGTAATAGCAATTCCGGTAGATGCACCTACATTCATGAGAAACTCGGTAGCAAGGCTTAATATTTCATTTAATGTAATTATGAAAATAGTGCCAAAAACAGAACCAGGAATGCTGCCCAGCCCTCCAATGATGATCATGGCAATGTATTCTATGGATAGCCATAAATTAAATGGCTCTGGGGTTATGCTTATCATATAATAGGCAAAGAGGGCACCCGCAAACCCTGCATAAAAGGAGCTTATGGCAAATGATAGCAACTTATATTGAAAAATAGGGATGCCCATTCCCTCGGCAGCCTGGTCATTATCTCTGATAGCAATAAATGCCCTTCCGTATCGTGTCCTGATGAGATTTACTGCCATCCAGGTCATGACCGCGAAACAGATAAATATTACATAATAAAAGTTTCTATCAGAGCTTAAATCAATCCCAAAAAGGGAGCCTGAAGGAATACTTATACCTTCTGCTCCTCCAGTGAGGCTTTCCCATTGCACAAAGACGTATTCAAGAATGAACTGGCTCGCGAGGGTGGCAATACACAGATAAAGATGCTTCAGTCTGGCCGAAGGAAGACCAAAGAACATGCCTACAATGGCCGTGATTACACCTGCAAGAGGGACGGCAATGAGGAAAGGAAAACCTGCCTTGGTAGCAAGGATTGCAGCGGAGTAAGCCCCTACACCAAAAAAGGCTCCGTGACCAAGACTAATCTGGCCGGTATACCCAATAAGGAGGTTCAGCCCGATAGCAGCAATGGCATAGATCCCGATTATATTTATAATATAGAGGATATATTCATTGGTTATGAAGGGGATAACCGCAAAGAGGAGAAAGAGCCCAATTAACATGGACAGCCTGCCGAAATCTGTCTCAAATATGGTAAGCTCCCGCTCGTAGGTTTCATTAAAATTGCCACAGGGATGAAATTGCAGTTTTCGCATCTCTTAAACCCTTTCAATTGACGATTTTCGATTGACAATTGACAATTGCCTGCTTCTTGCCGTTTTTCTTGAAGATATAAAGATGGCTGTTAACTGCTCTGCTTCTTTAAGCAGCGGAAGAACTTGTTTTTCACTTAGGAGTTGCTCATCAATAATGAACTCAAGCCAGAAATGTGACTCATCCACTTCTTCCAGTACAATACTCAGTTTTGAGATAAAACTTGCCTTAGATTGTGCGATGCAGGTAGCACGATAATTCGAAGCAACTGATGTGGAACACCTGATCAATTGTCCCTTAATGTGGTTACATAGATATGTTTTCGGCAAAGCCATACTCAATTTTACACAACGGTGTGCAAACTCTTTTGTTCTCTGTTTTAGGGCTTTTTCATCCATTTTTCAATTGAATATTTTCTATTGAATATTGAAAATTTAAGGAATGAATATTTCTTTTTTTATTTTTCTTAGCTCAGGTTGATCAATATTCAATCTTCAATAGTCAATCTTCAATTACTAAACCCTTTTAATTTTCTATTTTCGATTGAAAATTGACGATTTTTTACGATTTCTTATCACAACGATAGATCAATGTTCAATTGTCAATAGTCAATCTTCAATTACTAAACCCTTTCAATTTCTACAAGGCCAAAGAGCCCATAAGGTTTAACCATTAATATCATGATAAGGACAATATAAGGAACAACTTCTCTTAGGCTAGTGGAGATATATCCGCCTGTAAAGGTTTCAAGCAGGCCGATAATAAGCCCACCAAGGATGGCGCCACCAATGCTATCAAGTCCTCCGAGAATGACCACCGGAAAGACCTTGAGGCCTACTGCACTTACCTCGTGTACATTGATCCCGTTGATAATACCAAGAACAATCCCACTCATAGCGCAAACTAATGCCGCAATAGCCCACGACATGGCAAAGACCCTTCTTACATGAACCCCTAAGGCCATAGCAGCAGGCTGATTATCGGCCACAGACCTCATATATATTCCCTGAGAGGAATACTTAAAGAAGAACCCAAATAGCCCAAGAAAAATCAGGCCTACAATAAATGTAGCAACATATACTCCAGGAACTTCAATGACTCCCCAGTGAAAGGTAAGCGCTTGTGGGAGAAAGTCTATGTAGCTATGTATATCTCCCCCAAATATAAATAACAGCAACCCTTTGAACATGATGGCCAGCCCAACAGTCAGCATGATAACTTCAATGAGGGCCTCACCAATCAAGGGTCGTAGAAAAAAGCGCTCGATAATAAATCCAAGAGAGAAAGATCCCGCAAGAGTTATTAAAAAAGCCAACCAGATAGGTAAATTTGCCCAGGTTGAAAGCACAAGGAATAAAAAGGCCCCAATCGCCATTAATTCACCGTGGGCAAAGTTAAGCACACTGCTGGATTTAAAAATCATGACAAAGCCCCAAGGGCATAAAGAAAACCAATGGATAAGCCATTTATCAGTATTTGAAAGAAAAATTCCATGAAAAAGCTCCCACTTTTGTTATTCGTTATTTGTTATTAGTTCAGCCACCAAGCCTGCCCTGGCGCGATTTCATTAGCATATATTGCAAGTTCTATAGTATCTATTTATATTATATAATATAGCTAAGCATTGCATGCCAGGTCTGGGCCAGGGGCACAAAGGCACGAAGAAATGATTATGTCTCTTATTAAAAATGATATTCCAAGAATTATATAATAACCTTGGAGTCTTAGTGTCTTTGTGGCTGAAATTATGTTATCTTAACATTAACGATTAACGATATTCACTAAACTTTAAGTATCCTCACAGTGGTTTCAATAGTGCTTACGGTTCCATCTTGATATTTTACCTGACCTTTAACATCTAACTCTTTTTTATCCGTATACATGGCATCGATCAGATCTTTGTATTGTTCAAACACAAATTTTCTTCTTACCTTACCAGTCCGAGTTAATTCCTCGTCATCTGCATCGAGGAGTTTATAGAGTAGAATAAAATGAACCAGTTGCATCGGTTCCGGCAACTGGGTATTTACCTGCCTGATTTCTCCCCCAATAAGTTCCTCAACTTCAGGTTGCTGGGAAAGATCGGTATAGGTGGTATATGGTATCTTTCTTTCTTCTGCCCAGTTGCCAACATTTCCGAAATCAAGATTGATAAGGGCGGTGATATAGGGTTGGCCTTCACCAAAGATTACTGCTTCCTTAATATATGGGCTAAATTTTAATCGTGTCTCAATAAAGTCAGGGGAAAAGGCCTC
>JAFDHR010000189.1 GCA_019308645.1 Deltaproteobacteria bacterium | reverse complement strand
AAATGCAGATTTCTATGGCACTACCAAATGGCTCATTTTAAAGATTGACCTTCGGAAACCCGCATATACCAAAGCTTTCATTTTTCTGTGGCCGATTTACTGTAGAAGATTAGCAAGAGTATAGAATTATTATTTATTATAGGTTTTTTAATCCCGATAAATCGGGATTGAAATTAATGAGCCTGAGGCTCATTAATGAGAAAACTTCAGTATTCAATTTATATTTATTCCCTATTTGGGTCTTTGTGCCTTGGTGGCTGAATAGTTACTTATTTCTAAATTAAAATAGGCTATTTTTGTTTTAAAGGCAAAGTGAAGTAAAACTTACTGCCCTCTCCGTATTTGCTCTCTACCCAGATATTTCCACCCTGCATTTCAACCAACCCTTTGCAGATACTCAGTCCTAAGCCGACCCCTCCGTATGGACGGGTTGCTGAGATATCAAGGGGTGTAAACATATCAAATAGCTTACCAAAATCCTTTTCTCTGATTCCCATCCCTGTGTCTGAAATACATACCTCAACAAATTTAGGTGTCTGGGACCGTCTGGCACTTAAGGTAATACGACCCTTCGAGGTAAATTTAATGGCATTATGCAATAGATTTGTTATCACTTGCCTGACCTTATCGGGGTCTGCATATGCCAGTGGTAAATTTTCATCAAAAGCTGTATCTATAATCAACTGCTTTTTGTTTATCATTGGTTCAAGGCTTGAGATAGTTGTCTGGATAATATCCTGTACATCGACTGCGCTCAAGTCTAATTCCACTCTTCCAGATTCAATCCTGGACATATCCAAAATTTCATTGATTAAGGTGAGCAAATTTTTAGCATTATTATGGACCTTTGCCAGGCTGTTCTCTTGCTCTTCGTTAACATCCCCATCTATCCTATCTATGAGCAGTTCCGTATAGCCAATTATAGAATTGAGCGGGGTCCTGAGTTCATGGGACATATTTGCCAGAAAAGAAGATCTAAGTTCATCAAGCTTTTTTAGCTCTATGTTTGCTTGCTCAAGTTCCGTCGTTTTTTGCTCCAGGTCATCATGAGCGGTTTGCAATGCCTCCTTAGCCTCTCTGCGCTCTGTTGTATCCCAGAAGGTTTCAATTGAGCCAACTGTCTTCCCATCGGCATTTTTAATCGGCGAAGCCGTAAAGAAGAGCCATTTGCCTTTCTCACCTATGTGTGGAAAGAATTCCTCTGCCTCATACGCGCCTTGGATGAGAGCCGACTTCCGCCAACTATGGCCATAGTATTTATCAATCTCCTCCTCCTCCATTTCATCCACTATAACATCAGCCATTATGGGCCTTTTTTCCGGCCTGAAGGGTACCCACTGCTTATTCGTTCCCACTATCTCCCCAGCCTTATAACCAAAAAGTTTTTCGCAGGCCCTGTTCCAGTGGGTTACAATGTGATCCCTGTTTATCACAAAGGTTGGTATAGTATTTCCGTCGATTATCTGCGACAGTGCCCTCTCCCTTTCAACGATTTCTCTCTCTACGGACTGCAGGTGCCTGGTCCTTTCCTCCACGATTCTGGCAAGCTGATGGGAAAATAAGACAAATTCCTTCTCGATCTCATCTGGCTCGCATATACGTTCCCTTAGCTCCCTTTGACTCCTCACGCTTTGTTCTTCGATCTGAAGGAAATCCCAGACGGACATAGCCTCGAGGTGGTCTATAAGCCTTACATTTGTTGGTTTCGTCGACTTGATTTCCTCCAGTAACCGATCATCTCCTGTGACCTCTATGATCAGATCCAGCCCTTCGATGTTATAGAGGTCCCTGTAGTTCAGGGTTATAAATATCCCTTTCTCTTTGGCATATACCAGGCCCTCAGCCCGCTCATTTATATCCGCTACGCCGAGGATGGCCATTTTCTGATGGAAATTCTTCCCCATGACGATCTTAAGCATAGCCTTGCAGACTCTGCCTCCTCCGACGACAGCGATGTTGGAATTATTTAAGATATCTCTCATCTTATCCCTTCTTGCGATCAATAGGACAGGATTTTATCTACATTGAGCATCATATTTATCCTTACAACTTCCTGAACTACAATTCCTCTGAAAAGCTGAAATATCCTGACATTTCAATATATTCCTGAATTTCAATACGTTTGACCGCCTTCGCTTTCTTGATTAAGGAACTAATAATGTGGGCAACTCTGATACCTCTGCTACCTGCTGAGAAACACTTCCCAACCACCTCGCCTGCCAGGCACTCTTTCCACTCGTCCCTGTGGCAATGAGAGTGGCATCACGTTCCCGGGCTGCATTTTCAATCTGGGTGAAATCGCCAATATAGAGATGATATTCTGCTTCTATTCCCTCACTTTCAAGGGCTTCGCATAATTCATCGAGTTTTTTTCTATTCTCCCTTTCCTTTTTCATAAGCCCTCTTTTCCCCAGACCAGTCATATCCTTTTCAGTTTCAACGTGGATTACCTGTAGTTTTTTGATAGCATTTTTAATACCGACTAAAAACTCCAGCGCCCTATTAGCTGGAGGAGAAAAATCCGTTGCCAAAAGTGGTCTCTCAAACAGCCTGTCATTCACCTTGCCGGAGTCTAACTTGTATTTATGTACCAGGACCGGTGTTGCAGCTTTTCTAATTAGTTCTATTGTCTTAGAATCAATATAGAGCTTTTGCAGTTTAGTCCTCTTCTGACGACTTATTACAATAAGGTCTGCCTCTTCCTCCTTCTCAGTTTCAAGAACCTTAGAAACCGTATCTCCCACCACGATATACGATCCACATTCCATGCCCTCCTCATATAGACTTTGTGCCCAATCTACAAAACGGACTTCAGCCATTGCCGTAAGCCTCTTTTTTTCATCCGTAGTATAATAGCCTATACTACGATCTATCACGTGCATGAGCACCACATGGTCAAGGCCTGATTCTCTAAGAACCATTAATGATCGTAAGGCATCAAACCACAATTCTTCAAAATCTGTTACAAACAGCATCTTTTTGATTTCCATAACTGGCTCTCCTTTTTTAACATATTTTGGATATCTCTACTCAGCCACAAATGATCACTAATTATCACGAACAATTATTTAACAATTTTTTTATATTCAAGTTTTTCTCTCGAAAATTCAAGATAATTGCTAAACGCAGGCGAGTTGCCTTCAAATAATTAAGAGTTTGAGCTATATGCGCATCAATAATAATATCTACAGACCCGCCTGCCGGATGGCTGGCAGGTTCATTTGTGTTCATTTGTGTCCATTCGTGGCTGAATAGTTACCGAGTTTTTAAAAAATAAAATAAATCAAAGCAAAAGCAAAGAGGAGTATAATTGCTAAAAGAACTCCCACACCGATAGGTCTTCTATATAAGTTTTCGTCATAAGTCTCACCAGTAGAAAACCCACTTACATATCTCAGCCCTTTGGTGATTCGTAAATAAACATATGCTGTTGGTATCTCAAGGATCGAGATGGGATTTTTGGCTAAGCGGGCAATGATATATACTGCCCTGGAAAAGCGCACCTGCAATGTAGTCCTTAAGTTGCTCATAGGCACAGTGCATACCCATATCAATCCTCTTCCTCCCATTCGATAGAAATAGTCAAAATCTAAGATAGTTGCTCTGTGAGGCACAACCATTGCTTTGGCTAATATAAAAGCTACTCCGGCTAACATAAAGAGTTGAATAACGCCAAATATGTGGGAAAGGGTAAATGGGTGATAATCAACCACGCTATAGGGCAGTATGTCAAAGAGTATCTTAGGGTAAAGACCAATAAAGACACAGGATAATGCGGTCAATATCATTGATAGTTGCATGTTAAAGGGTGCCTCCTTGGAGCTTATCTCGGGGTTTTTAGCAAAGAAGGCAAAATAACCAAGTTTCACAAAGGAGAGAAATGTTCCCACGGATGCCAGGATCAACATGAGCTCTAATACTGGCATGTGCGCCTCTACCGCAGAGGCTATAATCATCCCTTTACTTACAAATCCATTAAATCCTGGTGCACCGGAAATGGAAAGGGCAGCTATAAGAAAGACAACACAGGTAACAGGCATAAACTTTGCTAACCCCCCCATCTCTGTTAACTTTCTTTTTCCGGTCATATATATAACAGATCCCATACTCATAAAGAGTAATGCCTTATACAAAATGTGATTAAAGACATGGGCTATCCCACCATTTACAGCAAGTGCGGTTCCTATTCCAATACCTGCAACCATGTATCCTACCTGGCTGACAATATGGTAGGCAAGGAGTCTTCGAGCGTCATTCTGAAGTAAGGCAAATATAACACCATATACCGCCATGATCCCGCCCATATAGGCTATCAAATCAGTGCCTGCAAAACATCTGGCTAATGCATAAACACCTGTTTTTGTAGTGAAAACGGAAAGAAACACACTCCCTGTAATAGTCCCTTCAGGGTATGCATCCGGTAACCATGTATGAATAGGGATAAAGGCAGTATTTAGTCCAAACCCAATAAGTATGAGCCAGTAGGCAGGGCTCGGTTCCAGGATGGCCACATCAATGGATCCTTTGCTGACAGTATAAATAATAATACCAGCTAACAGGCTACAGCCACCAAATATGTGCATTAGAATATACCTAAAGCCGGCATTAAGGGATTCCTTGTCCTTTTGAAACCATATAAGAAAAACAGATGTCACAGCCATAATTTCCCAGAAGGCAAATAGGCTAAACAAATCTCCAGCAAAGACTACCCCTAAAGAGCTTCCAACATACAGGAAGGCTGCTATATGTTGCCCATCCTGTTTTACATGCAGGCTATAGAGTATGGCCAAAAACCCTATAATGACAAATATATATCCTACTACCAGACTCAGTCTATCAACCTTGCAAAAGATGAGGTCATAACCCAAAAAGTTATATACCCAGCTTGTGCCTGGAGTTAGATATAAGATATCTAAAAATGCCAACGCAGGAACCACAAGAATGTATACCTGCTTTAATTTTCCCTTGAAAAAGGGGATCAGCATTGCCCCAAGGATAAAGAAAAAGGCAGGTGGAATAGCCTTAATCATAGAAATCCTCCTTCTTTTGTGCAAAGGAAGTCAGTATCGCTGTGGCCACTATCAATAGAAAGGTCCCAATAAATCCAAAAATCGCCTCAACTGACGGTATTTTGTGCCAAAAAAAGACAGCATGCTCGTGTTTGACAAAAAATCCGACAGGGATACATAAGACAGCCAATATTATAAATAACCTTTTAAGCATCTTTCTCATGTTCGCCT
>JAFDHR010000188.1 GCA_019308645.1 Deltaproteobacteria bacterium | reverse complement strand
TATCAAAAGAGGAGCTCAACGAAGGCTTTGTCCTGGCTTGCCAGACAAAGGTTACCAGTGACATGGAGGTAGTCATTCCACCTGAATCCCGTCTGGAAGAAGAACAAATCATGATACAAGGGGCAATGGTTGACTACAGTCAACCAGAAAAGGTCTTTGTTGCTAAGCTCCCTTCTGACCCACTTTCCCTTTTTGAACCGCTGGTCCAAAAGATATATCTAGAACTCAAAGAGCCCTCTGGCGAAGATAATATAGCTGATATCGACCGCATTATGAGAGAACTGAAAAGAAGGACAGAGTATCAATCTTTTGAGATATCGTTACGTTGCCTCCAGGGTCTGGCCTCTAAGTTACGCAATAACAACTGGAAAGTTACAGCCACAATAGCAAGGCACGGTGATCTCTGGCGAATATTACAGATAGAGCCTGGAGATACCAGTGATCAGAATTACGGGTTGGCCCTTGATGTGGGAACAACTACGGTTGTTGCTCAACTGGTTAATTTGAAATCCGGCGACGTGCTCGGTGCGGCGGGGAGCCATAACCTTCAGTCCCATTACGGTGAAGATGTAATATCACGAATGGTCTTTGCCTGCAGCAAGGAAAAGGGTCTTAATCCCCTTCATGAGGCAGTAGTAAAAAACATTAATAATATGATAAAGACCTTGACGAAAGAAAACGGGATAGATATTAGGCAGATCACAGCCATTGTGGCTGCGGGGAATACCACGATGAGCCATCTGCTTTTGGGACTTATTCCGTGCTCTATCCGGTTGGACCCCTATGTACCCACAGCACACGTCTTTCCCCAGATACGGGCTGCTGAATTAAATATACACATAAACCCTGAAGGGATATTCGAGACGGTGGCTGATGTGGCCAGCTATGTGGGTGGTGATATCGTTGCCGGTGTTCTGGCCTGTGGCATAGCAGACAGGCCAGAGGTAAAGGCCTTGATCGATGTGGGTACCAATGGAGAGATTGCCATTGGCAATAATGATTGGATGGTGTGTTGTTCCGCTTCTGCCGGCCCTGCCTTTGAGGGTAGCGGAATTAGTTGCGGTATGAGGGCCACCCGTGGAGAGTTATGTATCGTACCATTGGAAAGGCCAGGCCACGGGGGATATGTGGATCTGGGCTGATTGACAGTATCTATGAGCTGGTAAGAAACAAAATAATTGGTCAGGATGGAAAGTTCAATCTCTCCTCTGGTGATGAAAGGATAGTTGAAAAAGACGACGAGGCAGCATTCATAGTGGCCTTTTCAAAAGAAACAGAAACAGGAAAGGATCTGGCCATTAAGGAGTCTGATATAAGCAATCTTATCCGATCAAAAGGTGCCGTGTTTGCAGCTATTAAGTCGCTTATAGACTATGTTGGCCTGAGCTTTAATGATATAGATACATTTTTTGTCGCTGGTGGTTTCGGAAGTTATTTGGATATTCCCAAGGCTATCGCAATAGGACTATTACCAGATATTGACCCGAAAAAAATTAAATTTGTTGGCAATAGCTCTCTTATGGGAGCCCGAATGGCCCTCCTTTCTACCCATGCCTTTGAACGGACAATCAAGATAGCGAGCGGAATGACTAATATCGAACTATCTACCTACCTTCCTTTTATGGATGAGTATGTTGCGGCCCTATTCTTACCCCATACAGATAGGAAACTTTTTTCCTCAGTAGATTATTGATTATGGGGAATAGGCTATAAATTTTTATAGATTTCGATGGGCCCGTTAATCCACTCAAGTAAACGGAGTTTTAAGTATTGTCTTAGTGATTTAGACCAAATAAAATACCCCGCCGCAAGTGGACGGGGTATCTTTAAAACATCGAACTCCCCAAAGGGCGGGGAATTGAATCATAAAGTGATGTAAGTATCTAAAGCTCCCTCTATAGAATATAAACAAAGAACTACAATTCCAGCCAGGAGTCGGAATAAAGCGCTTTTTTAAGAAGAATACGTGCTGTCTTTACATAATCCTGCAGCTCTTTTGAGATAGAGGACATATCAATAGTCTCTTCATCCATTACCTTCCCAATAATCTCGACTATATCGGATCGTTTCCCTTTTGCTATATCTACGAGATCTTTATCATAGGCATCAGCAATAGCTGAATACATTCCGCTCTTCTCCAACATAACCATGTACGTTCGGTTTAATATGGGTCTCAGGTGATCAGGGGAGCCATTCGATACATTGGAGAGCCCGCAGGTAGATCTCAGCCCTTCTCCCAGATCTTGAACCATTGGCATAAACTGAAGCAGGGCATAAACCTGATCTTGTTGAACATTGACAGGGGTAACAATTCCGTCTATAAAGATATCCTCATTGGCAATACCTGCCTCATTGGCTGCATATGCTAACTCTACTGCCAATTCAGCCCTCTCATGCTCATCTCTGGGCATACCATGAGGGCCCCAAAGGAGCGCAATCATACGGGCATTATATTTGGCACAGAGAGGAAGCATCTTTTCATATCGTGCAGGTCTACACATGATGGAATTAATAAGAGGTCTCCCTTTGCATACAGCCAGCCCAGCCTCTATGGCCTCAATATTTGATGTATCAAGGGTAAGGGGTACATCGTCAACTACCTCCTGAACAGTCTTTACTACCCACTCCATCAATTCAGGGCCTCCCTTCCTGGCAGGGCCCAAATTGATATCAATAAAGTCGGCGCCCAATTCCTTTTGTTTTTTAGCCTCTTCCTGGATTGGGAGTGGATTTCTCTCTTTAAAGGCACGGCCTATTTTTGTAGAGATAACATTCAAACTTTCTCCTATTAATAGCATTTACCTGTCTCCTTTTTAAATTTAAACAGCGAACTCCTTGAGGAACTTTGCAAGCTGGCTTGCTTCCCTTGGTCCGACAAGCACCTCAGATTCTTTAACTTCCTCTTCCAGATCACCACTTATAGCAGCAGCATAACCAGGTATAATAAGTTTTTTATGATTAACCTTATCTAATATACCGCATTTGTTAACAAATATACCAACAGCATCACCTACAAAACTGCCGGCAGCCCAGGCTGTCATAACCGAAAGGCCTTCCGTATCCATTATCAGGAGCCACGTTGGAACCCTGCTTGCATCGATCTCAGCACTCACAATAAAGTATGTAAGGGCGAAATTAGTTGTAATAACAACAGGGGAGTTTTCATTCGGGCCATTAATCTCATAGATACCCTGCTCCACTGTCATTGGCCTCTGTGGATCTGTATAGATATTTAATCTTTCTACCAGGAGAGAAAAGAGGCTCTCGCCGATAAAATCAGACAATATAATAATGCCTGCATACTTGGCTATAAACATAGCTGCAATAACCGTTTCCTTATTCAGGTTGTCTGCCATCTCGCAGGGAAATGTAATGGTCGGGAAACCGAGAGCCCTGTTCTTTTTCATAATAGCCTCACGGCGCAACCATACTTGGTCCTCAAAGGCCCTTCTAACGGTTCTTGAGTTAGAATCCAGGATCAGGTCCTTTAGCCCCATACCGGTCAGTTTACCTGTAAGCTCCATAAGGCCATCCATATCATCCACCTTGATAGCTAATGGAAGTCCCGTTTCCTTGGCAAGCGCCCCCATATCATCCACATTGTCCTTTGTGGCTGCATATATCACTGGCTTTCTGTCAGCAGAGGCATCTATTCCTGCCTTCATTACCCCTACATCTTCGCTCATCAGTACCAGGCAAAACTCGCTCTCATCAACCACCTTTTTAGCCAGTGCCGCAAACTTTCCCGCGTCACCGTTAATATCCTTTATAGCGACTAACTCCGGTCTCAGGTTAAAGCCAACCCTTTCAAACTGAAATGTATCCCATTTCTTCAACTTTTCTGCCAATGTTCCTTCATCTGTGTCACTGGTTACCAGTACCCCAATTCCAGGTTTGTTGACAAATGTCTTTTCATGCCTGAAAAGCACTGTTTCCCCACCGATCTTAAAGGATCGATCACCCGCCCCGATCTGCATCGGCCTCACTGGCGGCGCGGATGCCTCTGCGAGCTGCTCCTTTGCCTCATCACTCACATAGGGGCAACTGGCTAACTCCGCCTTGCCTGATGCAAGGGCCATTGCAAAGGCCAGGCATGTAGGGTGCCCGCATTCCTTGCAATTTGTCTTTGGCAGCATCTTAAATATCTGAATACCTGTTAAAGCCATGACATGCTCCTTGTTTTATTTGATTATCTTTTATATGAAAGTGCCTAAAGTTAAGTCGTTTACTGCTCAACTGTTTAACCGTTTGACCACTCAACTACTTTCATTCTTCATTGTGGTCATAGATCATGGATGTTCGTTGGTTTCTCAACTCCCCAAATTTTCAATGATCAATCCTCGATTGAAGATTGATTATCCCAGGATAGGATCCATCTCAAGGGCAGGATGCTTTTTCTCTTGAAGGAAGGGAAGTATCTCTTCCTCTGTAGTGCCCACGCTCTCATCTGCTACTCTATCCAATAAATCAGGCACATTAAGTTCCTCTGCTCTCTTATCATACCTTTCCTTTATTTCCTCCTTAAGGTGCTTGGGCATCCATACCATTCTCAGAAGTCCTCCTTCATACTTAAGGAATTTTCTCTGTGTGATATTATATTTTCCGTGACCAACAAAGCCTGGAGTAGACACACCGCCACCAACGGATCCTGCCAGCGTGCTAAACTTCATACCACAGGGCGTCATCTCAATGTAGTCCCTATCAACAGTCATGATTCCATTACAGGAAGGAAGCACTGCAGCAATAGCCTCACAACATCCACAAGTTGTATGTGGGTCATTAACAATGCTATAGAGATTATAGTGGTCTACAGTCCCCCTTGAGGTCTTTTGGACAAACTCGTTTACTCCTTTCCACTGACCAAGATCTGCATCAAGCAATTCGCCCTTCTCTATTGGCTGGTTTGGGCCAGTGGGATCGATTTCATAAGCCGCTTTACAGTCCATCCAGTTATATGCTCCGCATAGACCAGTCCTCTCAGGGCTAATGGTGCAAACATGATTAGGGGCAAAAGACTGGCACAGAGTGCAAGAATAAAATATGTCAGTAGATTCGTCTGTCATCCCCTCTATCCTGGCATCCCTTGCTTCATACACCTCTCTTGCCGTCTTGGTCATCTCATCCACATCCTTTTTTTCGGTATAGAGTGTAACCTGAAGCTTATCAAATATTCGGCCAAAGTCCTGATGGAGTTTGGCATGAAGGATGATTCCAAGATCCTTCAAGGTAAATCCCTTTTCTACTGCTCCATCACCGACCCTTATCCAGCTAATATCCCTCTGTCCTATATGCATTATACCCTGAGCATAGTTAATTAGATGGTGAATCTGACGTTCAAGGATAGGCTCAAAATCTTCCTCCATCTCCCTGCCTGCGACCTCAACAAAGATACCCAGAGGCAATGAATCCCCTCTCTTAACATCACCGATATCCGGGCCTTTAACAATAATCTTTCCATCATCTATGGCACTCATATCAGCAATCCGCACTAACTCAGTGGCCTTTGAGACACTTCCGCCCATCTCCAGATAAACATCACCTTTTCTTACACGCTCACCCTCAAAGGCGGGTCCGTAGGTAAGGGGGATATCAATCTCTGTAACGGATACCTTCAGCCCTCGAACCTCGATAGATTTAGCGGCAATCTGCTCATGTGGTACCTCTGACACAACATGCTCATAGGTGCACACACCCCAGGGTAGTACCTCAGGTATGTCCGTATCTGCAATAGTCGGGAAACCCCAGTTTAGAGCGCCCGCTGCATTGGCAGCCCACTCTGCGTTGACATCGCCCAATGCATTGACAAAGGCAAAGATCCTGTCCTTTTGGTATTTTAGCATCGTTTTATAATCCCCTGGCTGAATTCCTCCAAAAGAGAGCCCTGCCCTGTTTGCAAATCCAAGGGCATATACAGCTGCTGAGATATCAGGGCCAAAGGGCACAATACGGGTACCCCAGCCAATCTGGACACCTGCCTCAATCAATTGCTCAGCAACACAGGTTCCACTCTGATTGGCAGCCAAAAATATGTAGAGATTTTTCCTCTGATACTCCTCAACGATATTTTTGGCTATCTCAGGAGTCGGGGCAGCGCCAACAATAGCTGCAAAACCAGGGGCAGTACCATCTACAAACTCAACTCCCCTTTTTCTCATAATTGTATCATCTGCCGCACCCAACCAGAGCTTACCGTTGTCGAGGTCCGGGTCCTCCACCGAAGGTTGATAGAAATCAGGTTCTTCCACATAGCGAATGGCCTCGACTATCTCTTCAGCAAAAAGAGCAGCCATGCCCGCATCCAGAAGTGGACCTAAATAGGGAACATTGCAGTCT
>JAFDHR010000187.1 GCA_019308645.1 Deltaproteobacteria bacterium | reverse complement strand
GGAATGCTTAAACATGCAGCTCATATACTAAAGGAAGACCACTCCTTACGCAATGAGATCAACACTACCCTGAAAAAAGAGGGTCTTGAATATAAAGAAGGCGTTGAGATTAAACATCTCCTCTCTGTCCTTTACCATGATATAGGTATCGACACTATAAAAGAGAAGGTCACAAGACCTTTTAAGGACCTTAAGATAGCAACACATTATGGCTGTCATTCCCTGAGACCCAGTGAGATAACCCAATTTGATGATCCTGTTAACCCCACACTCTTTGACAACCTGGTAGCACTCACTGGCGCTGAAAGTATATATTGGGAGAAAAGGCTTGACTGTTGTGGTGCTCCTTTAACTGGAGTGAATGATGATCTATCTATGGATCTAATGGAAAAAAAGCTTGCAAACGCAAAACAGTCAGGTGCTGATTTTCTATGTGATGCCTGCTCATACTGTCATCTTCAATTTGATACAGTCCAAAAGATGATTTATTCAGAAGGAGGAGAAGATCATCTTTTCCCAGCCATCCTCTATCCACAGCTCCTTGGGTTGAGTATGGGTATTGACAGAGACCGATTAGGGTTGGGGGAGAATAAGATAGATATAACAGGAATAGAAGGGTTTTTATCTGAATAAAGATACGTGTCCTGCAGGAAGCTAATAGTAATGGTTTCGTAAAAAGCCTCACCGAATATGACTTTTTACGAGTTCATCAATAGTAATAGAAAAAACGAATTGAGTGATTTAGGAATTATGAATTAAGGAATTAAGGAATTTGAACACAATAAACACACCAAACTCAAAGAGCGGAGCAGTTATAGTCGTGGGTGGCGGCATTGGCGGAATGCAGGCTGCCCTTGATCTGGCGGATTCTGGATTTTATGTATATCTGGTTGAAAAATCCTCCAGCATTGGTGGCCGAATGTCACAGCTTGACAAGACATTTCCAACAAACGACTGCTCAATGTGTATCATGTCTCCAAAGCTTGTAGAATGCGGCAGGAATCTAAATATCGAGATACTGACCCTTTCAGAGGTAAAAAGCATTACAGGTGAAGAAGGCAACTTCCATGTCAGGGTCATACAGCATCCCAGGTATATAGATATGGATAAATGCATTGCCTGCGGTACATGTGCGGAGAAATGCCCAAGGAGAGTGCCAGATGAGTATAACGCTAACCTGATAAACAGAAAGGCTGCCTATATACAGTATCCACAGGCCGTTCCTTTAAAATATTCAATCGATGCAGAAAACTGTATATATTTTGAGAAGGGAAAATGCAAGGCATGCGAGAAATTTTGTCCAGCGGACGCTGTTGATTTTGACCAGAAAGAAAGGGAGATAACAATAGATGTCGGTTCTATCATCCTCGCATCCGGTTTTCAACCATACAACCCTTCCCTTAATGATACCTATCAGTATAACCGCTTCCCCAATGTTGTTACCGGTCTAGAATTTGAGAGGATCTTAAGCGCCTCCGGGCCTTATCAGGGCCATCTCCTGCGGCCATCTGATAAAAAGGAACCACAAAAAATCGCCTGGATACAGTGTGTTGGGTCAAGAAATACCCATATGGGGGATAAGGGTTACTGTTCCTCTGTCTGCTGTACGTATGCCATAAAACAGGCCATGGTAGCAAAAGAACATTCCTCTGAACCATTAGATGCAGCTATCTTCTTTATTGATATCCGAACGTATGGAAAAGACTTTGAGAAATTCTACAACAGGGCCAGGAATGATGTAGGAGTCAGGTTTATAAAATCAAGGATAAATAATATTTTGCCAGGGGAAGAGGAAGGAAACCTCAAAATTAGGTACACAGATGAGGCCGGAAGGATTATCCAGGAAGGATTTGACATAGTTGTTTTATCTGTGGGTTTTGATATACCGCAAGAATCTATCGATCTTGTTCAAAAGATAGGTGTTGACCTTAATAGGTATGATTTTGTCAGCACCAAAACCTTTGAGCCTGTCCAGACAACAAAACCGGGCATCTTTGTGTGCGGGGCCTTTCAAGGCCCAAAGGATATACCTGAAACGGTAATGCAGGCAAGTGCGTCGGCTGCTGCGACCTCGGGACTTTTGGCAGACCAGAGGCATACACTGACAAAAGAAAGAGAGTACCCGAAGGAAATTGATATTAGCGGTCAAGAGCCCCGTATCGGTGTTTTTGTCTGCCATTGTGGAACAAATATCGGGGGAGTAGTAAACGTTCCGGAAGTTACCGAATATGCATCCACATTACCCCATGTAGTGGTAGCAGATGAAAATCTTTTTACATGCTCCCAGGATACTCAGGACAAGATAAAGGAAAGGATAGAGGAGTTTAAATTAAACAGGGTGGTTGTAGCCTCCTGCTCTGCAAGGACACATGAACCATTGTTTCAGGATACTATCAGGGAAGCGGGTCTAAACCCCTACCTTTTTAGTATGGCCAACATCAGAGATCAAGATTCCTGGGTGCATCAGTCGGATAAGGAGGGCGCAACTAAAAAGGCAAAAGACCTGGTTAGAATGACTGTGGCCAATGCCGCAGAACTTTCCCCTCTCTACAGGTCAAAACTGCCTGTAATCAAAAGGGCCCTTATCATTGGCGGTGGTATTGCCGGTATGACAGCCGCATCAAATATAGCGGAACAGGGATTTGAAGTGGTTCTGGTTGAAATAGAAAAAGAGCTGGGAGGTATGGGCAGAAAGATACATACTACCTTGCAGGGCGATAACATACAGAAATATGTAGATGATTTAATTGAGAAGCTTACTCAGAATGAAAAGATAGAGGTTCTCACAGAGACTATTTTGGTAGATTTTTCCGGCACCAAGGGAAATTTCAAAACAGCGCTGACTGTGGGACCTGCCATGTATCACAGGGAGATAAATCATGGGGCGCTCATTGTAGCTACAGGTGCCCTTGAGTATACGCCTAAGGAATATCTGTATGGAGAATCAGAGGCAGTCAAAACCCAGGTAGAATTAGAAGATATTTTATCAAGAGATGAACAAAGGATAAAAGGTTGGAAAAACGTGGTTATGATCCAGTGCGTGGGATCTCGAAATAAAGAAAATCCTAATTGCAGCCGTGTCTGTTGCCAGCAGGCTGTAAAAAATGCCACTGCTATAAAACAAATTAATCCGGATACCAATATCTTTATACTCCACAGGGATATCAGGACCTATGGTTTCCTGGAAGATTATTATCGAAAGGCAAGAGAAATGGGTGTTCACTTCTTGCGATATAATGAGGGTGAAGAACCCAAAGTAGAACAAGCAGAAGAAGGAATTCAAGTCACTGTGAAAGACCTTACCCTGGGAAGAGAAATAACAATTAGACCTGATCAGATAATCTTAAGTGCTGGGGTTGTTGCAGGAGATACAGAGGAGCTGGGAAAAATACTCAAGGTCCCTTTAACGAGCGACCGTTTCTTCTTGGAAGCCCATGTTAAGCTAAGGCCGGTTGATACCCAATCAGATGGTATCTTTATTTGTGGTATGGCCCATTCGCCACGGTTAATTGATGAAAGTATCTCCCAGGCCCTTGCCGCCTCTTCACGGGCGGGTTGCTTGCTTTCTCAGGATTCCATAGAGGTAGGAGGTGTTGTGGCCAAAGTAGATCCCGATCTCTGTGCTGCATGCCTAATCTGCGTCAGGGCATGTCCTTATGAGGTGCCATTTATTAATGAGGATGGAGTTTCAGAGATTGATATTTCCAAATGTCACGGATGCGGGGTGTGTGCGGCTGAATGTCCGGCCAAGGCAATTACACTCTCGCATTTTGAAGATACTCAAATATTAGCACAGATTGATGCACTGATGGAAGCAGGATAGCAAGAAGTGCCTAAAGTTATAAGTGCCTAAAGTGCCTAAAGTTGGCGGTTTATCCCAGACTGATTCGTTAAAATAAGATCAAGGTATCTTGGAGATAAGATAATAAATGGAAGAATTTAAGCCGATAATTGTCGCATTCTGCTGTCACTTCTGAGGCTATGAAGCAGCGGACCTGGCAGGTACCATGCGCCTATCTTACCCTGATAGTATCAGGATTATACGATTACCCTGTACCGGTAAAGTGGATGTTATTCATATGATGGAGGCCTTTCAAAAGGGTGCGGACGGGGTGTATGTTGCGGGGTGTTTAGAGGGTGAATGTCATTACCTTACAGGGAATTTAAGGGCCAAAAAAAAGGTAGAATATACAAAAAAGCTCTTAGATGAGATTGGTGTCGGAGGAGAAAGGCTGGAGATGTATAATATAGCGGCCTCTGATGGTCCTCGTTTTGCAGAGGTGGCAAAAGAAATGCACGAAAAGATCAAAGCCCTGGGCCCCAGTCCGATACGGGAAGCGCTCCAAAAGAAAAAGGCAGCCTGATAAAGGTAGTTTGTCCGTTGATAGTTGTCCGTAGTCCGTTGTTTTTATTTTGAGGTAATGGAAGATACTATCTGTGTCAATTACAAGAGACTCAATTGTATCTTGGTGAAAAAACCTAATTTTTTGCCACTGACTACTGACAACAGACAACTGACGTCACGTAGTGGTAAACCTTATATGAAAGGCCGTGGATTATGATCGTAGCAGAAAGAAAACCAATTGAGGAAATTATAGGATTTGTAAAAAATTGCAAAAAGATACTCATTGTCGGGTGTAACGAGTGCGTTACTGTCTGTTATGCCGGGGGTAAGAAAGAGGTTGGCATTCTTGCCTCGGCCTTAAAGATGGCATTCACGAAAGAAGGAAAAGAGCTGGAGATAACAGAGGTAACATTAGAGCGCCAGTGCGATCACGAATACCTGGAAGAGATACGAAATATTATTGAGGACTATGATGCGGTTGTTTCATTGGCCTGTGGGGTGGGAGTACAATTCATGGCTGAAAAATACCTACGAACTCCTATTTATCCTGGTGTCAATACTTGCTTTATGGGTGTGACCGAGGAAAGGGGTGTCTGGTCAGAGCGCTGTCAGGCATGTGGTCAATGCATCTTAGGACAAACAGCCGGAATCTGCCCCATTTCCCGGTGCGCCAAACGGCTTCTTAATGGCCCTTGTGGTGGCTCCACAAATGGAAAGTGTGAAATAAACAAAGAGGTTGATTGTGCATGGCAACTTATCATTGACCGGCTCAAAGAACTGGGCAGGCTTGACGACTACGATAAGCTTATTCCAATCAAAGACTGGTCCACTGAACGGGCAGGCGGGCCAAGAAAGGTGATCAGAGAGGATCTGAGACAATGAACACAAAGACTCCGAGCAAATTGGAAAAGATTCTTGCAGCAGGACATTTGGCGGTTACATCAG
>JAFDHR010000186.1 GCA_019308645.1 Deltaproteobacteria bacterium | reverse complement strand
TTTAATTAGACATTAAATGATAAAAAGGAAACGCCTTAGTTGGATTGATGGGAAATAATTCGGACACACTGCCATTATGAAGTCAAATAAATCAGTCCAAAAAAATCGCTGATTGATCGGGACTGACATTACCTAATTTCTACACTCGTTTGTTAATCATAGGTTAGGCGGGTTTTTTCATCAACTAATGTAGGCTGAATTATGTCTTCCCACTTGGGATCATTCCATGTTTCCAATTTATTATGCATAGTGAGATATTTTTGCGGTATAGGATGAGTGCCATAAACGACTTCAAGGCCATATTTTGTTTTGATAAAGTCATAAAAATACATGATATAAGGACATGGGGGATATCCTACAATTAGTCCGGTAGCAAGGTGTATCGCTTTCGCTCCGTTTCCCATCATTTCCTCCACAGCATATTCAACATTGCCACCAGGACACCCATCACACGTAGTATACCCGACAACTTCAACTCCCATATCCTTGTACCGGCTGAAGGCGCCTTCTCTGTTCCGCAACGATCTGAAACATTTACCGCCTGCACACCTGCGGTAGCGGTCACAAATGATTATACCAATCTTTGTTTTCTCTTCCATGTCATCTCCTTTTATTAAAAAATGTAAGGCAATTTATTACCAATATACTGTCTACGATGATTAAACAAACAGAAAGCAGCAGTAACGGACGCATGTGTTTATTCTATGTGGTTAACAAATGTAACCATTCTCTTTAATATATCTTTTAATAGGTCCTCTTGTAAAAGCCCCGCCTTTGATAACCCACAATCGAAATCTTTTGCAAGCTCCTCTATGGTGAGCTCTATGTCTGCCTCTCTCTTGTAGGTATCTATCATTTCCTTTCGAAAATCTTTGGCCTCCTTTTTAACTCTTTCACAAAACTCAATGCCCTCAGGTGGTGTGAGGGCCCCAAAGTGTTCTAAGCAGATAATCTCTGCGTTAACATTGCTGAGCTTGTTAATACTTTCCTGAAAATCATCATAATTCGAGCTGCCCATAGGCAGGATTCTTTCTTCTGTCAGAGACCCAATGCTGTCAGAGGGGAAAAGGGCATATTCCCGGGGGAAATAGGCAGCTATACTGCACACAGAATGTCCTGGAACATCAATAACCTGAAGCTTAACTCTATTACCAAGATCAAGCTCCATTCCACCATTAACAATAAAATGAACAGGAAATCCCTCTTTTGCAAGATTTAATGGTTCAATCTGACCAGCACCATGTGCTGTCTTTACCATCGAGTTGTTATACCCCTGTATTACCTTCAGGGCCTTTTGATTTTTTAGGATACGTGCCCCAACTTTGCTAATAGCAACCTTAAGCCACGGCCACTTTCGTGCAAGATATGGAGCCATACCGAGGTGATCATAATGGCTATGGAGAATAACAAGATGCCTGATTCTCTCCAGATCTACTCCAAGATTATTTAGCTGGGTGAGCACATCAGGTATGACATGTGCCATTGCTCCACCGAGCAAGGCATATGTATCACCTTTCACGAGATAAGAACACAGCTCTGTGCGACCTAAAAATTCAATCCTTTCAGTAATTGTACCAGGTTCCTTTACCCACATAAGAAATCCTTTCCCCCTCAAACGACTCCTTTTTCCATAAATCCCTCAATATCTCTTTCCGTATAGCCAAGTCCTTCTAATATCTTTTTCGTGCTTTCTCCAAAACCAACCGGTGCCGTGCGGATAGATCCTGGTGTGTCACTGAGTTTGACAGGTATCCCCAGTACTTTTACGGAATTTCCTTTATTATCCTTGACCTCGCCGACCATATCCCTGGCTAAAAAAAGTGGGTCATTTAAGACCTCGGTTAGATCTTGGACCTTTCCCCAGCAGACATCTTTATCCCTTAATACTTCAATCCACTGTTCTAAAGTCTTTTTTTTGAAGGCGCTCCTAATAAAATCCAGTATCTCCTCCCTGTGATTATCATCATATTGTAAAGGACCATATTCAGGCACATCTAAAACATCGCATAGATTCTGCCAGAATCGGTTTTCCACGGCACCAATGGAGATATATCTTCTGTCAGCAGTCTCATAGACATTGTAGCATGCATATCGATGGGAGAGAAAGGTGTCTGATCTCTGTGGAACTATGCCATTTTTCTGAAAGATATGAAGAGGTACAGGTAAAAGACCAACCATACCGTCGGTCATGGATATATCGATATATTGTCCCTTGCCAGTCCTCTCTCTTGCTACAATGGCCAAAAGGATACCGATAGCTGCATTCATCCCTCCTCCAACCAGATCAGCTATCTGTATGCCAGGGATACAAGGAGACCCATCCTTTTCACCAATTATATCCAGTATACCAGCAAAACTTAGATAATTGACATCGTGCCCTGCTATATCCCTGAATGGCCCATCCTGACCATAACCGGTAATAGAGCAATAGATGATTCCTGGATTGATTTTCTTTGATACCTCATAGTCTATGCCGAGCCTTTTAGTTACACCAGGCCTAAATCCTTCCATAAGGACATCAGCTTCTCTTATCAATTTAAAGAATATCTCTTGTCCTTCTTTTGTCTTTAAGTTTAATGTCATATGATCCTTGTTCCTGTTTACAGGAGATAAAAAGATATCATCTGCCATAAACCTCTTGTCCTCAATTGCTATTACACTTGCTCCATGATCTGCCAGAATCATAGAGCAGTATGGACCAGGTAACATCCTCGATAAATCTATGATTTTGATCCCTTCTAATGCACAACCCATTTTATTCTCCTTTTAAAAAAACATCCTTCACATAGACAACAAATTACGTTTCCTTTAGCAGTAACGTTATTTAATATCAAGTGAATCATATTTCTTCTCAAAATTTCATAGCTTCTTTGTAAGAATTTTTGATATATTTTATTTATGCGTACTTACAAAGATGAGACCTGGGAATGGATTGAAAAGAAAGGTAGTCAAAAAATCCCTTTTAATGGGAAATATCTTTTTTTTTCATCCAATCGGAGCTTCCTTATAGCTATAGCTCACCAGGAAATATCTGAACATAACTTTACATGCGCTACGGTCCTTCTTGATCCTGATATAAAAACAGATGAATATGTCCTCTGCATCTATTATTCAGACAACCGGAGGGAAGGAGAACTGGCCATGCGATATGCAAATAAAGAAGGTATTAGATATATCGGCTGGATAGGAAAGGCCATGAAAATCAAGGAATTTTTTGAGAAGATGTGTGTAGAAAAAAAGGGGCTTTTTTAGTGGTTGATCCGGGGTTATTCTATTGACAACCTATCCCTTTTAATTATAATCAAAACCAATGCCGGAGTGGTGAAATTGGTAGACGCAGAGGACTCAAAATCCTCCGGGCCTCGTGTCCGTGTCGGTTCGATTCCGACCTCCGGCACCAATACCATCAATAAATCAAGTGAGGCCAACTTTTTTAAGTTGGCCTTTTCTTTTTTGCATAGAAATTGATTCTGCCCCTCATTTCTGGAAACAAATAAAAACAAGGTCTGCACTTGAGCTCAGTCAAATTCCGAATACCGTTTGACCTCCCTTCCCATCTTTGATAGCATTGTACTGCTGACCACGATCTGATATAAGAAAATTCTCTAATATTTAACCCATAATAAGGAAATCTATGATCTAATATCTGTACCCCATTTCTCACACAGAGAAGTGGGATTGTTTGCAGGATCAGTTTCATAAAGACAGTTGAGCTTATTAGTGCGTTTAAGATGGAGAAACAACTGTTTGACGCTAACGTATAGGAAGTAGGCAAAGAATGATAAGCTAGATGAGGATTGGATCATGAAAAAATATCTGCTTATTGGTACTTTCATCCTATTCATCTCTTGTGCAAGCCTTCCTGAACAGATACAGAGACAAGTTGTTGAGAAGGATTTTCCGAAAGCTCTCCAAACACTAGACAAAAAAGGGGTTGGGTCTCATGTCAAGAAAGACCTTGATAGGGAGGCTACGAAGGCACGTGAAATTTATGCTGAGGGTCTTTACAATCATTACAACACCAAAATACAGGAGCAGGTGAGTCTAGGAAATGCACGTAATGCCTTCCGTATTTCACTTGAGTCGAAATCGCTTTGTCCTTGGTCGCCAAGAATAAAGAAGTTAGTAGCTGAGCGTGAATCGGTAATTACTCACCTGAATCAAATTCAAAGTAAATGGAAAGCAATTGAATTAGATAAGGTCATTTCGGATGCAGATTCCCGGAAGATAATAGAGGATATTAAACCTGTTTACGGACAAATCCAAGACAGTGCCTTTCTGGTCGAAATTCTTTATAAAGCAACCACGGAGCAACTCGATACTTGGTCTAAGATAATCTCGGATCATGGTAACTATCTCGACCCATCTCTGATCAGTTCTTTTGAAAACCTATTAATGTCTCTACCCAATGTCCGTGATGACAAAAGAGATTTTCTATCCGCAGTCAAATCATTTTCCCTTCTGCCAAATTATAAGGACCCAGATATAAACCAGATCAACAATTTTGGAATTCAAGAAAGTGAGCTTCTCGCACAGTTGATTAGTTATTTCAAGACGGATCATGAGTATCAATATCTTATTGGGTGCCACAAGAGCTTAGAAAAATCTTTTAGAAAATGGTGTCAAAATGAATTGTCAGCGTTCCTTAAAGATAGCAGGGTCTCATTCGAGTTGATAAATAATGCTGAATCGATCGTTCATAGAGTAGGCTTTATAAATAAGGAAATGCTTCTACCTTCTTTAGCAAAAGCACATTTTATCAGAGCGCAGAAGAGAGCCAAAGATGGTAAAGCGGCATTAATGTCCTTGCTACATTTGCAGCGCTGCCAGGAATATCATTTCTCGATTGATGAGATCAGTCTCAAGAAAGTGCAGGATCAAGCTCTAGCAAGTTTTAGCGCAGGGAAACCGATTGAGACTAGTATTGGCATGAGCGCTGACCCCAGTGTGAACCCGGTATTGTATGCCCTCCTACGAGTCATGTTTGGCACCGAACTCTATTCTCGCACAAAAGATTATTTCAACTGGAAATGGAGCAATCTATTTAATAAAGATTTAATGGTCCACATTAAGTTTAGACAAATCGATCTTTTTGAAACTTCCTACGATGACCTTGAAAGCATTTCATCTACTTATTTGTCTCATTATGAAGATGTCCCGAACCCAATGAAAGAATACTACAAATCATTGCTGTCCAAAATAATCTGATATTTTAATTTGGTCTCAACGATTTCAACTACTTATCACCCTTAAAACATAATTTTCAATTTCAGGTTGTCCTTATTTGAGTATGCTGT
>JAFDHR010000185.1 GCA_019308645.1 Deltaproteobacteria bacterium | reverse complement strand
CATACCTACCTATGCATCGGCATTTCTCATTAAAGCATGGATTTCTGAGGCCCTCTGTGCCACCATTCTATGGTTATCAGCCAAAAGTGGTTGCATTTTATCGAATATTCAGTGTTTTCATAAAAATACTTGACATTTTTATTCTGTTTGTTTATGAGTCCTGCCTTAACCAAAGAGAAAATCATGGCGAAAGACAGAATGAATATCATATTTCAATACGCTAATATCAAGGCCACAGGGATAAGGGTCAATTTCCTGTGGAAGACCCATAAGGTAGAGAGAGTGAAGCTACCGGGCCTGATAATGCCATAGCGCTGTTGAAAAACTCCACTAAACCCGTTATCAGGCCCGCCTGATAACGGGTTTTTTTATTCGCCTTCACCAGAATACCCTGCAGCACACGCGGCGCAAGCGCCTGCGCTGCGCGAGCTGCAGGGAGCTTTATTGAAGGCTAAAAAAGGAGATAAAAAAGCTTGCCTGAGATTTTTTCCTATGGCCTGATCAGAATCATTAATTTCTCTGAGTGCCTTAATTTTTGCAATGAACATACACAGCTTTTGGGCCACAACGAAGGATGAAAGTAGTTGAGTGGTCAAATGGTTAAGTGGTTGAGTAGTAAAGGAATTAACTTTAGGCACTTTAGGCATTTAAGCTCACTTTAGACACTTTCCTGTAAAATGTAGATGATATCATGGCAACAAACTTTAAAATCACTGCCCACAAAAACGATGAAAACCTGCACCTCAAATTAAGGGGTGATTTCGATGGGACATCCGCCTATGAATTACTCGATATCGTGAGAAAGAGGGCTGCCCATACCTCACGAGTATTCATAAATACCAGCAACCTGAGGGATATCCATCCCTTTGGATTGCATGTGTTTCGTTCCAATCTGGATAGTCTGAAAGGCCAATCCGTGGATCTTGTGTTTACAGGGGAAAATGCCTCCCAATTTGAATCTAATTATGCTAAATTTTCTTGAGCCATAATGGAACGCTGGTCAACAAAGAACGGGTACAAACATGTACTGGCAATCAGCTTGCCGCTGGTGGCCTCAATGGGATCGCTTACCCTGATGCAGTTCACGGACCGAATGTTTTTGGCCAACTATTCTGCCGATGCCATTTCTGCGGCATTGCCGGCTGGAATCGCATCCTTTACAGCTGTGGCCTTTTTTATGGGTGTTGCCAACTATGTAAATGCCTTTATAGCGCAATACACGGGGGCCTGTGCCTTTAACAGAGTAGGGGCTTCAGTGTGGCAGGGAATCTATTTTTCCCTTATGGCCGCCTGCTTGCTTGCATTGCTCTATTTCGTCTCCGGGCCGCTGTTCAATCTTATTGGCCACTCACCCCGCATACAGAGGCTTGAGGTAAGCTATTTCAACATATTAACCCTGGGAGCCGGGCTGGTTGTCCTGGCATCGGCCATGGCCTGTTTTTATACGGGCCGTGGTCTCACCAAAACAGTAATGGTTGTCCACGCAATAGGGGCCGCAGTCAATATTCCCCTGGACTACTGCCTGATTAATGGCGTTGGTTTCTTTCCCGAGCTCGGAATTGTGGGTGCAGCGCTGGCCACGGTGACTGCATCAGCAACCATTGTGGGTATCCTGAGCTTGCTTATCTTTAGCCCTGCAAACCGGTCCAGGTATGGCACTTGGAAGGGGAGGGCATTTGATAAAGAGCTTTTTGGCCGGTTGATGCACTATGGCCTCCCCAGTGGAATCCAGTTTTTTCTTGAGATCTTCGGGATTACCTTCTTTGTCCAGATGGTTGGCAGACTCGGGGACCTGGAGCTGGCTGCCTCCAATATTGTGCTCTCCATAGAGTCCCTATCCTTTTTGCCCATGGTTGGCTTTCATGTAGGCACTGCCACCTTGGTAGGCCAGGCCATTGGCCACGGGAGGCCGGAGGACGGGACGTATGCAACCATAAGTGCGCTCCATATCACCATGGCCTACATGATGGTCGTGGCGGTTGCCTTCATTGTTACGCCCGAGCCACTGCTCAATCTTTTTAAGGCCCACCACCTCACCGCAGCCCAGTATACAGAGATAATGAATCTGGGTGTGATATTGATGCGATTCGTGGCTGTATTCTGCTTTTTTGATGCGCTGAACCTTGTTTTTTCAGGGGCTATCAAAGGCGCAGGCGATACCAGGTTTATTATGTGGACCATTGGTGCACTTTCGCTGGGGGTGATGGTTATCCCAATGTATGTGGCAGTAGAGGTCCTTCGAGCCGGACTGTATACGACCTGGGTTCTGGCTACCTTTTATATCTGCACCCTGGGAATTGCCTTTATGATGCGTTACCGGCAGGGGAAGTGGAAGTCTATGAGGGTCATCGAATTTCAGCCAATAGGAGTGGGAAGGTGCTCAGGAGCCGTGGATGTCGAATCAGTGAGTTTTGATGGGGAGCTCTAGTTTTTTTGGCAATGAGCATTGTTTCTAGGACACTATTATTTGCAAGAAAATTTGGCTCCCTCGGCATCTGGCTCAAAAAAAAGATGTCGCATCGATATTTCATTTGGAATGCCCTTTGAGGATTGTTTCAACGATTTCGGCAAAGCCCTCACCCCCCTCCTGGCTTGCTGCAAACCGTGGCAAATGCGTCATGTGTTGGGCGAAACGAAGTATGTTTTTCACGCCTGCGGTATGGGGAAAGTATTGGAACATGGGTTCGTCATTTGGTGAGTCACCGCAGAACATAAACCGTTCCTTATTTGCATCAAGATTCAGCCCCCAACGTTCCTGAACAAAGGTTTTTGTCATCCCCAGCTTATTATAGTCTCCAAACCATCCGTTCACATGGATAGAGGAGACTTTGCAGGTTGCTCCGTGTTTGGTGAAGATTTCACATATTTGCTCAACTGCATCTTGATTCAAGGGTCTCACGTCCTCACAGTAGTCAATGGCCACATCGGTCTCTCGATAAAGCTGATCACTGGCAATGGCTGTACCTGGAACCTTTGCCAGAATTTCATCTCGGATATGACTCAAACGCAGCCGATTCTCAGCTCGAACCTCATCTGAATCCAGGAATCGCTTTTTTAGCTTATGCTCCTCTCCATCAAACCAGAAATAAAAGGCCCCGTTTTCTCCAATAATCCCATCCACAGGCCACATACGGGCAATGTGATCACACCATCCCGCAGGCCTACCCGTAATTGGAACAACCCTGAGCCCGGCATTCCTTAGATCCCACAGTGCCTGAAAGGCCGCGGAACGAATCTTACCGAAAGTAGTAAAGGTGTCATCGATGTCAAAGAAAACCCCGGTGAGGTTTTTCGCAATCTCAACTGTGATGGTTTGGATTGAAGGTATCATGCGCTGTCTATATCATCCTCTGTCTTTTCTATGCAAAATATAGGAGATGGGAGATGAAATCAAGCATCAAAGAAAAAATTGGCTATTCTCACATTATAAAAGGAGCGATAAACTATCTGCCCGCATGTACCCAAGCGTGAGCAGATAAAGGGGAGTCATTAATTTATCATAAATTAACAAGCATAATATAGTATAGTATGTAATAATATTAAAAAAAAGGTTAAGGCATAGATGGCTAAGGTGATAAAAAAGATAAGATAATAACCATTTTGTAAGCTGTAGGATTATTGAGGGGGTGAATTCGCTCCGTATTTATCGTCGTAATAACGTGCAGGGTATTCTGTAGGATTTTCATAAAATGTGGAAGGTAATTTCAGGAATTTTTCTGGGCTGGACGTTGGGTAGCAATGATTCTGCCAATGTATTTGGTACTGCTGTTGCCACAAAAATTGTTACATATCGCACTGCAATCCTTCTTACCTCGGCATTCGTAATACTGGGATCCCTGATGGAGGGAGAGAAATGTTTTGCCACTTTGAGAGAGCTTTCCAACCTGACCCCCAAAGACGCTTTCTGGGCTGCTCTTTCAGCAGGCATTACCATGTTCGTTGTCACTTATCTTTCTCTGCCAAGCTCTACATCTCAGGCTATTATCGGGGCTATTTTGGGAGTTGGTATGGTTTCGGGAATCCCTGATTTCTCCAGGCTCTATAAGATAGTCGCATGCTGGGTATTAACACCTGTGGGTGGCATTATAATAAGCTTTATACTGTATCATCTTGTTGGATACTTCATCTTGAGGTTTATCATCAGTCCACAGAAGCGTTCATTCTTTATTTTCTGGGGCCTTATCTTTGCGGGATGTTTTGGCGCTTATGCACTGGGATCTAATAACGTTGCCAATGTCACAGGGGTCTACGTTGGTTCGGGATTGCTCACTACCTTTGAAGGGATACTTTTCGGAAGCCTCAGTATTGCCAGTGGTACTCTGACATACAGCAGGAAGGTTATGATGACAGTAGGAAGAGGTATTACTCCTCTTGATGAATATGCTGCATTAATTGCGGTACTCTCTGGAGCTATCACTGTGGAGATATTCACGCAGGTAGGAGTACCTGTTTCATCATCCCAGGCCATTGTAGGAGGTGTTGTGGGTGTTGGTTTAGTGAAAGGGGCCAGCACGATAAACAAACGAACAGTGATAGAAATAGGGGTTGGTTGGATATCCACTCCGGTCTCTGCTGGGATAATCTCCTATGTTTTGCTCAGCTTATTTCTGTCAGCCTAAGCTATTGTTGATGATGGTTGAATTTATTGATATAAATTTATAATGCATTGAGAGCCGGGTAACATTATTTATTAGAGTCTCAGAGGAATACCTACAATATTTTAACAAGAGGAGTAGACACATGTTTTACAGAAAAGAAAAGCAAGTAAATGAGTTAATCCTAAAACATCTTGAAGAGGTTGATAAATGTCTCAATACAGCACTAAAGACTGTTGAAGAATATTTGAGTTCAAATGTAGAAGACGCAAAATCATTGGCAATAAATGTTGATGAAATTGAGTCAGAAACAGACTATATTAGGCACGAAATAGTTGGCAGACTGTATTCAGGGGCCTATCTTCCTTCATTGAGGTCAGATATTCTTCACCTTGTAGAGCATCTGGACAAGATTGCCGATGGTGCCGAGGCCTGTTGCGATTTCTTTCTTGATCAACGCCCGGAGATCCCTAAAGAGATGAGGTCCAACGTATTAAAAATAATGGAGCGATCTATCTCTACCTTTGTCCCCTTAAAAGAAGCGATAGGTTCATTTTTTACGGATAAGTTTGATATTGAAATTATTCGAGAAAGAACGAAAGAGGTGGGAATCATAGAATCAGCTGTTGACAAAGAGGAATGGGATATAACCCGGGATATTTTTAAGACCGAATTGGATTATGGTCACAAGATCCATCTGAAACTATGCCTTGAAAGTATAGTTGAGATCTCTGACAGGGCCGAAGATGCAGCTGATGAATTGGAAATAATAATTATAAAGGGAGGCCTATAAGAAAGTAAATTTCCTAACTTCTTTCTACACTTTTCCAATCTTAAATGCTGAGCCGATAGCCTCTCCAAGGCGATGATATTTCATTGTACCAGGAGTATAGATTAGGGGATCAATCTTTTCCGGATCTGCCTTTCCA
>JAFDHR010000184.1 GCA_019308645.1 Deltaproteobacteria bacterium | reverse complement strand
TACCTGCATTTTGGACAGTTTCCTGAAAGAGTGGCTCATGGG
Source organism: Deltaproteobacteria bacterium (assembly GCA_019308645.1). Next base: position 5,292 of record JAFDHR010000184.1, on the reverse strand, counting down.
TCTGGGGTGTGCATGAGGCAACAACTACCCTGTTTAGTTTATGCTCTGTTATTGCCTTAGTGATATTTTCCTGTGTATCCTGTGAACAGGAAAAGAGGTTTTCATCAACGTGTTCAACAAAGGGTAAGCTCTCGGCATAGTTAGCAACACCAGGGACATCCACTACACCTGCTATATTGGTGCCGCATTTACATACAAATACCCCTATCCTGGGTCTATGACCTGTTACGTCTATCTCTTCCGGTAGCACCTTTTCCTTTGTCAGAGAGAAGCGGCTGTTTGAGAGAATGGCGCCGGCCTGTGCAGCAGCAGCACTTGCATCGGTCACAGATGAGGGGATGTCTTTGGGGGAGTGAAAACAGCCTGAGACAAAGATGCCGGGGGTGGAGGTCTGGACAGGGGAAAAACTATTAGTATCTGCAAAATTATGGGAATCAAGATCAATACCAATTTTTTTGGAAAGGGCTATCGATTCCTCTGATACAAAGAGACCCACAGATAAGACCACTATATCAAACTCTTCTTCAACTCTTCTTCCCGTTTCATCTATATAATGTATAACAAGATTTTGAGTGCCATTTGTCTCAACAATGTTTGTGATCTTCGATTTTATGAAGCGAATACCTTCCTTATCCTTGGCCCGGTTATAGTATCTCTCAAAATCCTTGCCAGAGGTTCGAATATCAATATAGAATATGGCTGCATCAAGGTCCTTCACATGTTCTTTTGCTACCATGGCCTCTTTTATGGCATATGTACAGCAGACAGCAGAACAATAAGGATGTGCACCATCATGCACATCCCTTGAGCCTATACATTGAAGCCACGCAATCTTTTTTGCTTCCTTTTTATCAGATGGTCTGATCACATGCCCTTCATAAGGACCAGAGGCGGAAAGAATTCGTTCGAATTCAAGGCTTGTCAAAATATTGGGCGATCTATTATACCCATAGACATCATTTACAGATGGATCAAAGGTTTCATACCCAGGCGCCAAAATAATGGAACCAACATCCAGTTCTATGGTTTCATCCTGCTCTGTAAAATCAATTGCCCCGACATCGCAGAACTCAGCACATATCTGACAGCCTCCGGTCTTGAAGTGTAAGCATTTAGTTCTATCTATGGCTGGTATGTTGGGAACAGCCTGAGGATAAGGCACATAGATGGGTTTTCTACCCTTTAGGCCCATATCGTATTCAGAAGGAATGGGTGTAATTGCATGCCTTGTAATATCTTCAAGTTTAATATGTCCGGTAGGACAAACAGAGGCACATGCCCCACATGCCATACATACATCGGTCTGGATATGAAATGGGGTATCTACTTTCATGTCCACACCTCGGCCGGTCAGGCTTATGGCATTATTTCCCATCCTTTCGCATACACGCGTGCACAGACCGCACAGGATACAATCATCATCCTCTTTTTTAAAGCGTGGCTCTTTGAGCCCGTATCTTTCTGCCAATTTTTTGATAATAGGCACATTTGGGCAACGGGCAAGCAACAACTCAACGATAAGTTTACGGCCCTGGTGAACTGTCTCGGTGTCCGTATTGACCTCCACACCTTCCCATATGGGGTAATTGCATGCAGTGACAAAACGGGTTCTTCTTCCATCATACAGTTCCACAGTACACAGACGGCAGGCTCCGGCAGGCTCAAGGGCTTTATGGTAGCAGAGGGTGGGGATATCAATGCCATATCGTTCAGCAACCTGAAGGATATACTCTCCTTCCTCTCCCTGGACTTCTTTGCCGTTAAGTTTGAAGGTGATCATATAGAATGCTCTTTTTTTTAACTATTTCACAACAATGGCATCAAACTTACAGGCATCGTAACAGATGCCACACTTGATACACTTACTCTGATCTAACTGGTGAGGCTCTTTCTTTTCACCAGTGATTGCCTCCTGGGGGCATTTAATGGCACAGAGGTGACAGCCAGTACAGGCCTCTTCATCAATCTCGTAATGGAAGAGAGCCTTGCAGACCCCTGCTGGACATCTTTTGTCCTTGATATGGGCCTCGTACTCTTCACGGAAATAACGGATGGTCGTCAGCACGGGATTTGGGGCTGATGTGCCTAATCCGCAGAGAGAAAATTCTTGAATCATATCACCCAGTTCTTCAAGGAGCTCGATATCCCCTTCCTTTCCGTTGCCCTGACATATATCAGTAAGAATATCCAGCATCTGTTTGATCCCTTCCCTGCAAGGAGTACATTGACCGCAGGATTCTTCTTTGAGGAAATCCAAAAAATAGCGGGCCAAATCTACCATGCAGGTATCCTGATCCATAACAATCATACCACCAGAGCCCATAATAGAGCCAACCTTGGCCAGCTCCTGGTAATCTACAGGGAGATTGAGGAACTTCTCAGGAATACATCCTCCTGAAGGGCCACCTGTTTGGACAGCCTTAAATTTTTTCTTCTTAGGGATCCCACCACCTACAGTAAATACAATATCCTTGAGAGAGATTCCCATGGGTACTTCTACCAGACCAGTATTGTTTATCTTGCCCACAAGACTAAACACCTTTGTGCCTTTGCTATTGTCTGTACCCATGCTGGCGTGCCATTCAGCGCCTCGTGAGAGAATAACCGGGACATTTGCAAAGGTTTCTACATTATTCAGGTTTGAGGGCATATTCCTGAAACCCTTTTCTACAGTATGAATGTATTTGGCCCTGGGTCTGCCAACATTACCCTCCAAAGAGGCCATCAAGGCTGTTGATTCACCACAAACAAAGGCCCCTGCTCCGGTGGAGATCTTGATATGAAAGCTAAAATCAGATCCTGCAATATTGTCACCAAGCAATCCGTAATTCTCTGTTTGCTTGATTGCTGTGACCAGCCGTTTTACTGCTAAGGGATATTCATGTCGGACATAGATAAAGCCTTGATTCGATCCAATGGCAAGCCCTGCAATCAGCATTCCCTCAAGGATGCTATGGGGGTCTCCCTCTAAAATGCTTCTATCCATATAGGCGCCAGGGTCACCTTCATCAGCGTTACAGATTATATATCTTTCTCCAGGCTGTTTTGCGCAGGTCTCCCACTTAACCCCTGTTAGAAAACCCCCGCCGCCTCTGCCTCTTAATCCTGACTCTTTAATGGTATTAATTAGCTGGGCTGGTTGCATCTGTGAAAGAGCTCTCATAAAGGCACGATATCCTCCCCTGGCGATATATTCTTCAATGCAATCAGGGTCAATATAGCCGCAATTACGTAAGGCAATCTTTATCTGTTTATTGTAGAATGGAATATCCTCTAAGAAAGGGATTTCTTCTAATGGCTTGACTTCAGAGAGAGGATTTTCACTGTTGTTCTCTAATAAAGAGCGGGGATCGCGCATCTGTCCTAGGATCCACTTTTTATTATAATTCCCTTGGATATAACCCTGGATTGTATCAAGGATCTTGTCTGCAGTGATATGTCTGTAAATAACCCGTGGTCTGCCAGCTGCAAATATCTCAACCAAGGGTTCTTCTTCACAGAAACCAATGCATCCAGTCTGGCAGATTTGGGTGCCATTGTCCTGGGGAAGTTCTTTTAGAGCCTTTTCAAGGGATGCCTTAGCACCGGCTGCTATGCCGCATGATGCCATCCCTATATTCACCTTAATACCATCAGGATAATACAGTTGTTTGCTATACTCCTGTTGTATCTTTTCTACATCCTCAACGGACTGAATTTTCCTTTCACGTTGCACTGTATTAGCTCATCCTATCTAATTATAGTTCTCTAATATCTTTCCTGTCATATCCGATGTGATTCGGCCATGAATATCATCATCAACTCTTACAACAGGTCCAAGGCTACAGCAACCAAGACAACGTACCGATTCAAGGGTAAAACGCATATCTTCTGTGGTCTGGCCATCTTCTATATTCAAGGCTTCTTGAATGCTTTCTCTAACCCTTTGAGCGCCTCTCACATGGCAGGCAGTGCCTAGGCACACAGAAATGATGTGTTTGCCCCTTGGTTCGAGGCTGAAGGTGCTGTAGAATGTGCCAACCCCAAAAATCTTACTGATGGGAACATCTATCTTCTCTGCAAGATATATGAGCGATGCCTGTGGTAAGTAATTATATTTCCTTTGGATTGCCTGAAGAATCATAATCAGGTTTTCTTTATCCATATTAAACTGCTCTTCAATTATTGTGTCGAGTTCTATGTAATCGATCTCAACAGGTTGATGGGAGTTGGGTGAACCTACCTCTGCCATGTGCTTATTCCCCTAAAGTAGTAAGTGGTTGATTTGTTACTGGACAGTTTTCAACGCAAAGGCCACAGCCAGTACAAAGGTCTGTGTTTACACTGCGGGCCCGTTTTTTAACCCTGACCTTAAAATTTCCAGCAGAACCTTCTACAGATTCAATATCTGCATACGTTATGATCTCGATGTTTAGATGCCGGCCGACCTCGACCAGTTTGGGTGAAATAATTCACATGGCACAGTCATTGGTGGGGAATGTCTTATCGAGCTGGGACATTACACCACCTATGGATGGGGATCTTTCAATAAGATATACATAGTAGCCTGAATTAGCTAAATCCAGAGCAGTCTGCATACCAGTGATTCCTGCGCCTACCACCATCACTGAGCCTATATTGTCTTCGGACATAATCAACCTCAAATAAAAGCTTATAACCTCTTTATATCTCTGTAACCATATAGATGGGATGCCAGAGATAGTATGTATTTTTGTGTGGCTAATTTATAATTTTTATTTCTTTGCTTTGTCAATGAGATTTTTAAAGTCATGCAAGAAATCAAATCGGTAAAAAACATTATAATTGCCAACCCTGTTTTCAAAGAAGTTCTCTGTGATGGTTTTTCCCTGAGCCTATATTTACGACAATGTTGTGCAAAATCTAAGATTTTAATCCACAGATTACACAGATTACCCTAATCACTTGAAGGACAATGCGAAATCTGTAGGGTTTAATTCCCCGCAGCTTGCTGCGCTAAAAAAAGATAAAAACACTTATTTTGATACCCCGCCGCTTGCGGCGGGGTAGTTTATTCATCGATTAACTTTCAGCTTGTACCTCCTATAGTAAGGATAAATTGGAGGGCTGAATGTATCTAATGGCTTCCGCTGTTATCTTAATTCTTTCAATGGAAAAAATACTGAAAAAATACTTGAAAAAAAAATGAAAAAAAAATAGAAGAAGAAAAGCTTTCATTAGAATAATTTTAGATGAAACACTTTCATCAATAATTAATGAAAAACATCCTTGATCAAATCTCTTCTCATTACCCGAAACTAACACCAAGTCAGA
>JAFDHR010000183.1 GCA_019308645.1 Deltaproteobacteria bacterium | reverse complement strand
ATCAACTCTTTTCATGAAATCCGATTCATCCCTGACATACAAGGCAAAAGCTTTTTATACGTTTAAACCGGAAAGTAATTCTCTCAAATTTCAAGCCATTGCCAATAAACAGAACTTACCAACAATAAAAGGCATATTTATCAAGGGCATTTTGAAGAATTTTTAAAGGCAACTTGAAGCCTTCTCAATTTAAAAATTCATTGACTTCCAGTTTAACTTACAGTAATAATTGTCGGGTAGTCTCTCACACTTTTTTGCAAAGGAAAGCCTATGCCCGACATCCCTCCTGTCTACTGCCCCCGCAATCCTCAGAATTCAGCATATTATCGATGCGTTGAAGATCATTTTGAGAGATTTGAACAGGCCTATGAAGAGCGCTTTGAAAGACAATATGGCTTTTTCCGGCCTTATGTTAAGCATGTCATTTATCGCTACCCCTGGCCCAGACCTGATCTCGTGTGTCTATTGCAAGGTACCTTTTCCTAAGCAATGAACCCAAGTGATGAGTGAAAAGTGTGGTTAGTCGCACCAGGGCAGGCTTGACTGTGGTATCCTACGCAACAGGAATGCGGGCACGAGTATCTTTTAGCCTTCTCATGTAAACGTCGCCATTTCTGTCCATCCTGCCACCAGAAGAGAGTGGTGGAATTCGGTGAGTGGCTCTGTGAAGAAGTACTCAAGGTTGATCCCCTCACCTGCCCGAAGTGCCAGGGGAGGATGCGAATTATCAGTTTCATAGAAAATGAAGAGGTGATCAAAAAGATCCTCAAGCACCTTGGGTTGTGGAACGTAAAGGCCAGACCTCCACCCAGGGCCAATGCACCTCCAAAACACGAACCCTATATAAATTATTCCCTCCGGGGCGTAGGCCGCTATGGGCCGGAGGCAGACTCCCAGCTCCCATGCCTGCCTGCCATCTGTCTGGCGAGTCCGATAAGTGGTTATATGCCGAAGGTCCCGACTTTAGCGGGATAGACCCGAAGTATCCAGTGACCTACACCCGCTGATTTTTGAGAAAAGGAGATGGGTTTGTGGGATAGCCCTACTCAGATTTTTCCTATTTTCCGCTCTCCCGGCAAAATCAAGCGCCTGATTCACTGTCATACCATCCTCGCCCTTCCTGCCCTCAGCCCACCTTTTCCGCCACATAGTTACCTCCCACAACATCATGAGGTTGATTTTGGTTTGACACACAAGGCCTAATCCAATATAGTCAGGGTTCGAAAAAGGAAGTCCTTATCAACAATAATATGTTATAATTTTCTATAGAAAAAAGTAATTTTTATAGTCCTGAGACAGGAAGATGATTCATGTGGATAAATTTCTGAAATCCTTAATATTCGTTATAGTATTGGTATGCATTAACATTGCTTTACTCCCCCCCCCCCTTACTGCCCAATCTTTATACAATTATGTCCGTGAAAATCTATATAAACTGATTGAAATACAAGGTGTATCACCCAAATTCGTCGAAAAGGAAGTATTTATACGTTCTTCAGTATTGTTGCACCGTTTTTATAAAAATCGAAATTTTCGACCCGCCTGGTTTGAAGATTCTGCTCTTATCCCTCAAGTGAACCCTCTGATCAAAACCATTAGTAGGGCTGATCAAGAGGGATTGAGGCCGGATGATTATCATTTAAACAAAATTAAGGAAATCATTATTCAGGTTATCCGCAATCAAAAAGGGAAAAGGTCAATCAATACCCAAAGTGTAGCTGATCTTGATTTATTGCTTACCGATGCTTTTCTTACCTATGGTTCCCATTTGTCAGCAGGATGTATTAACCCGGAAAACTTTGATGCCCAATTGCAAACCAACCCTTGGGAAATGGATCTGGCTTTAGTCTTGAAGAGCGCTCTGGATTTTGACTCCATAGAGGAGTCCTTAAGGGGTCTTGCTCCACTATACCCGGGCTATATCGAACTCCGCCAAGCCCTGGCCCGCTACAGAGATATTACTGCAAAAGGTGGCTGGCCAATGGTGCCAGACGGTGATCAAATGCAAAAAGGAGAACGTAGTGAACGGTTTGCGGCACTTCACAACCGCCTCATTGTCTCGGGCGATCTTGACCAAGATCTCCATAACAGAGAAGATCTTTTTGATGATGTTCTGGAGCGGGCTCTCCAAAAATTTCAGAAGAGGCATGGATTGACTGTCAATGGAATTGTTGATCAAGATACACTTGAAGCGCTGAACGTCCCGGCATATATTAGGATGCGTCAGATCGAACTGAACATGGAGCGTATGCGCTGGCTCGCTTATGATCTCGAAAAACGCTATATTGCTGTGAATGTTGCGGATTTTCAGGCAAAGGTAGTTGATAAGGGCCAAACTGTGATGCAGATGAAGGTTGTAGTTGGGAAGGATTATAGACAAACCCCTGTATTCAGCGACCAAATGACCTATATGGTGTTATGTCCATATTGGAATATTCCAAAAAAAATCGTAATGGAAGACAAATTACCCCTGATCCGAAAGGACACGAATTACGTGAGAAAAGCTCACATCAAAGTCCTGCAAGGCTGGGATGTTGAGCCCAAGGAAATTGATCCTAATACTATTGAGTGGCTCTCAGTGAACGCTGATAACTTCGGATATAGACTGCGACAGGACCCTGGGCCATGGAATCCGCTCGGCCGGATTAAGTTCATGTTTCCCAATAGGTTTGGTGTGTATCTTCACGATACGCCATCCCAAAAACAATTTGAAAAAAAACCCCGAATCTTTAGCTCAGGCTGCATACGTATCGAAAAGCCCATTGAATTGGCTGAATATCTCTTGCAGGAGGATCCTATATGGACGCGTGAAAAAATACTTACAGCAATCAAGGAAAATGTTGAACAAACAATAAGTATACCGTGGCCTATACCAGTACATCTATTTTACTGGACAGCATGGGTAAAAGAAGATGGATCAATACAATTCCGCAAAGATATCTATGGCCGCGATGAGCTTTTATACCAGGCCCTCCGTCAGACTCTCCCCTCACCTCCCTTAAACGATAGTTTTACATACAGACCTTCCTTACCTGTATCACATCGGTTTGACCAAGAAATACCTTTCTTATCCCGTCTTGCATCAAGGTTGTCATTCCATCAGCTATGGCCTGCTCCCTAATCGCCTCCATCTTGGCCTTACCTTGAATCAGGGACTTCATTTCCCGTGTAGCAACCAGGATTTCAAACAATCCGGTTCTTCCCTTATATCCGGTATTCTGACATTTCTGGCAGCCTTTGGGCTTATAAAGTTTTAGATCGTCGTTGTAGGAGATTTTCAGGGCATCAAAATTGCCATCATAGGCCCTGACCAATGAGTCAAACTCCTCCCTTTCCGGATGGTATGCCTCCTTGCAATCTTTGCACAGGGTTCTTCCCAGTCTCTGGGCAAGGATACCCAAAAGGGCATCTGCAAAATTGAAAGGATCCATTCCCATATCAAGCAATCGTGTGATTGTCTCGGGTGCACTATTGGTGTGAAGGGTTGAAAAAACAAGGTGACCGGTAAGAGATGCCTCAATTCCCGTAGACACTGTCTCTTCATCCCTCATCTCTCCAACCATGATGACATCCGGATCAGCCCGTAAGAATGCTCTCATGGCCGATGCAAAATCAAATCCTATCTTTGGTTGAACCTGAACCTGGCGAAGACCTTTCTGGGTAATCTCCACCGGGTCCTCTGCAGTCCATATCTTTGTCCCTGGTTTATTGATAAGGTGCAAGGCCGAATGGAGAGTAGTGGTTTTACCACTCCCGGTGGGACCAACCACCAGCACAATACCGTAAGGCTTCTGTATCATCTCGACAAATTCCTTATAATCTCTCTCATTCATACCCATCTTATCTAATGCTATAGGCTCACCCGCAGCGAGCAGCCTCATGACAACATCCTCATTTCGTCCTGTAGTCGGGATGGTAGCTACCCTCAATTCGATATCCAAGGGGGCATATTTTTTGAATTTTATCTTGCCGTCCTGGGGAAGACGTCGTTCCGCTATATCAAGATCGCTCATAATCTTTATTCGGGAACACATTGCGCTCTTATATGTGTAAGGTATCGTCTGGTATACCTGGCACGTTCCATCAATCCTGAACCTGATAACGGCATTTTCCCTACCCATCATGGGCTCTATATGGATATCAGATGCCCCCCTATTGTATGCATCAACAATCATCTTATTTACTAATTGAACGATGGCCCCATCTTCCTCGGTAACCCCTTCAAGGTACTCATCTCCTTCTTCCTCTTGGGTCCCTAACTGTCCCAGGATGTCTTCGATACTACCTGAATCACCCATGAGACTCGATCTCCGGACATCAAAGAAATGGTCAATCATCCTGATAATATCTCCCTTTAAGGAAACACAAAACTCAAATTCCTTGCCAGGGATAAGCCCTCTTATGGCGTCTTGCAAGGGTAAATAATATGGGTTTTCCATTGCTATCACTGTCTTTGAGCCAGATTGGGTCACAGGCACAAAGAGGTTTTTTCTCAAGTACGTTGGCTTCAGCCCTTTGAGCAACTGCCCCGAAATGGCCATACTTTCATCGTAGGGTATGAATCGTGTATTATAAAATGTACTTAAAGACTCTCCTATATCCTCTTTGGACACATGATGGTCATTCATAAGAACACTCTCTACACTGTCCCTTGTCTTCCGCGCCACAAGCATCGCCTGTTCCAGATCTTTCCGGGTAATAATATTATTACTGATAAGATAATCGAATTTTGTCCGTTTGATGTGTTGTTCTAGCCTCTTGTGGTTATAGAAGGCAATTCCTAAGACCTTGGCTATCGCGATAACAGACTGCTGGTCTTCCAAGGTGAAGTGCTTGCCGCTGACCTTGTTGATAACCTGAATCACGCCCAATAGATATTTGTCAAATGTAATAGGTGCAGCTATGACCTGCATTGTCGTATAACCTGTTTTTTCATCCCAGCTCCTGTCAAATGTCAATTCAGGATTTATCCGTTTCAACTCATCACTATCATAGGCATTTGCAATGTTTACTATTTTTCCCGACTTAGCACTATAACCTGCGATACTTGAATCACTAATAGGAACCCTTATCTCCTTTATCTCGTCACCCGTTTTAAATCTTGAAACAATCTCTTTACTCGCCTTATCCACTACATAGATGGTTAAGCGGTCTGCATCAAACAGGCTAAGAACACTTTTCATCAAATTGATCAATATGTCGTCAATGTCTTTGGAAGAATGTATCTTATTGGTGATAAAGTTAAGCCGGTTGCTGAATTGAAGGTCCTTCTGTAGGGTCTCTGCTGTATTATCTTTTTCAAAAAGTGCCATGATGTTTAACTTCTCGATTAAATAGCTTTATTGTTAAGTGCCACTATGAAGGTCTGATGCTAAAGAATTGGCCAGAATACCTAACAAAAACCTGCCGTGATAATTATGATAAGATATCTTGTTGCAAGCTCCCTCTATTAAAGATTTGCTCCATTGTAACTTACCTTATTTTCAAAAAAAGCAAGACTCGATTAATGCGGAAAAAATATGGATGGAGAAGCGGAAGACCCCACTTCTCTATTTAAGAAATGGGTCTTAACTTTTCATTCATAGCACCCTCTTTTGAGAATTAATATTCCCAAAAACAACTTACCATAAAATATTTTTTAGTCAAGGATTTAAACAGGATTTACAAAGCTTTACATGAGATTATGTATATTGATAAATTTGTTAAGAAAATTACTAGAAGAGATTTCTTAAAACAAAGTGGAAAAGTTGCTTTGGTAGTTAGTCCGAGGTTAATGAGTGACCTGACAGCCAAGCACTTCAGAAACGGTACTAGCTAAGTCAGCGTTTATCTCTATCGCGTCAGTAGTAGGTTGGTCGTGTGTTTTTCTCTGCTTCAAGACCTTGAGCGCTTCGACCAGCCAGGTAACCGCCAAGTCTGGAGGCACCTTGCC
>JAFDHR010000182.1 GCA_019308645.1 Deltaproteobacteria bacterium | reverse complement strand
AAATAGTGTTGGAAGATTACATAGCCTTCTTAAAATGGAGGAGAAAATGTTCAAAGTTTATTTAATTGTCCTGATCCTGCAGTTAGGCCTCTTTTTTCAGGGTTGTGCTCCCTTACAATATTTAGATGGTAGCTCAAAAGAAAATATAAAAAAATTCAAAATAACTAAAGACGAAATATCGAATGAGATGGAGAAGATTAAAATCGAGAATGTAAATCTCCAAGGACAAATAAATATATTAAGAAAAGAAAATCAAAGTATAAGAGATCAAAACGAGCGCTTGAATGAGCAGATGGAGAAGTTAGAAAAAGAGAAGCAAAGAATTAGAGATGAAGACCAAGTTCTCGCAAAAAAACTAACTAAGCTTCAACTCAAATATAAAATCCTTTCATCTAAATCGTATGGATTGGAAAAAGATATACGAAAATTAAAGATCAAAGTGCTCAGTGGAGATGGTAATTTCGATTCTGCTAAAGAGATGGCAAAAAGGCTTAGAAATATGGGCTATAAAATAAAATTAATCGATTACGCGCCCCACTCCCACTTTTTGCAGAATATAGTATACTCTACACCGAAATTTCAAAATGATGCAAAACATCTTGTGTTAAGTCTTGGCGGCAATACGATCTTCAAACCTTTAACTTGGCCTTCAATATTTGATCTTATTGTGCTGACAGGCAAGCATCCTTGAGGATTGTTAAACCATGACCTTATTTTGCACGTTTTGGACTAGGAATATCAGGCATATCCCCTGAAAGGATGGAAGCAGGCACTTCGGTGACCATTCGCTCGGCATCATCATAGTTCCCTAATATCTCTGCTGCTGCCTCGACTGCCTGGGATAAGACCGGCGGACGACTGTCGGAAGAGTGGGCATCGCTTGCGATTATATGAATTAGTCGGTGTTTTAACAGCCTCTCAGCGCACTGCATGACCATACCTCCAAAATCTCCTGTAATGCTCATTGCCGTCACCTGACTGAGCGCTCCCATGCTAACAAGCCCATACATTATGTCTACGTTGTTTTGAATTACTGCATTTCTTTCCGGATGGCTGATAATAGGCGTGATGCCATTAAGTTTCAAGGAAAATATTTCATCCTTTACACCGGGAGGAACAATATGAGGAGGAAACTCCAGGATTATATATTTCCCGGCATTATTGATAGTGAGCGCATCCCCATTTTCAATATACTCCAACATATGAGGGCACAGATGTACTTCAGCTCCCGCATGGAGGTTCAACGGAATATGGTTTTTTGAGAGAGTCTCCTGAAGGGCAGTTACCCTTGAGGTCACTTCCTTTACAGGGTTTATGTAGATGCCATTGAGGGTATGTGGTGTGGCAACTATTGTATGGATTCCGTCCCCAACTGCTGTTCTTGCCATAGAAAGGCTTTCTTTTAGACACCTGGACCCGTCATCCACACCCGGGAGAATATGACAGTGAATGTCAATCAATTTCGTAGCAGCGCAAATAGCGCACGGAGCGGGAAGCTCTCATGGCATTATGCGAATTATGCCTCATCGGTATAGTAATGGCTTTTAGACTTCCGTTTACTGCGCTTCTTTTTCTTCTTTTCCCCGTCATCACCGTAATAGTAATAATAATACTGATAATAATAGTAACTGTCCCTTCCCATATCTACTCCGTTTAAGACAGCGCCAAGAATATGCGCACCAATGGATTCAAACTGGACTACACCATTTTTTACTATCTCTCTCGCGGTATCACCTGCACGAATAACCAGAACCAAACCGTCTACAGATTTTGACAGTACTACTGCATCGGTTACTGCCGTAGATGGGGGAGTATCGATGAGGATATGGGCGTACTGTTTTCGTAGTTCATTCAGCAGGGTTACCATACGGGCCGATCCCAACATCTCGGAAGGATTTGGCGGGATAGGGCCGCAAGGGATGATATCCAGGTTAGGTATTTGTGAATGAATAATGGTCTCTTTGAAATCACTGCTGCCCACCAAGATGTTTGAAATTCCAACATCCCTTGCCACGCCGAATATCTTATGCATCTGGGGCCTGCGCATGTCGCAGTCGAGGATAATAACCTTGCTATCGGCCTGTGCCATAGCGATTGCCAGATTTGCGGTTGTAGTTGTTTTTCCTTCCCGGGGTCCCGCACTTGTGATAATGATTGCCTGTGGTGGTGATTCAGCGGAAGAGAAAAGGATGCTGGTCCGCATGCCACGATACGACTCGCTTGCGCTGGATTTTGGGGAATGGAGGGTCACCAGATCTATATCTGTATTGTCCCCTGAACTCCCTTTGCTATTTTTATAAAACAGGGGAGCGGGGCCGAGATAGGGAATGTTGAGGTGTCGCTTTATATCGTCGGGGATCTTGATGGTATTGTCCAGATACTCGAAAAAGAAGGCTAATCCTATTCCGGTTACAAGCCCTACTATAATAGCCAGGAGGATATTACGCTTTTTCTTAGGTTTTACCGGATCCCTGGGCACCTCTGCCCTGTCAATGATCCGGATATTTCCTGTTCTCATATCTTCGGTCAGAGAGGCCTCCTTAAAACGCTTGATCAACAATTCATACATATGCCTGGCGCTCTCTGTCTCACGCCTGAGAACACCGTACCGGACCGCCTTTTTGTTTAGTTCGAGTGATTCCTTTTTCTGGTTGATAAGGGCTGCTTTCAGGGACTTCTCCTTGGCCAGCGCCACCTTGTATTCATTTTTCAGGGAGCCTATCACCCTGCTTACCTCTTGTGTCTTTCTTTTTTGAAGGGTTTTCAGCTCAGACTCGATAGCGACCATTCTGGGATGTTTCTGCCCGTATTTCTTCGACAGTTCAGATATGCGCTTGTATAACTCTACCTCCATCGACTTGATCTGCCGGATCAACTCGTTATTCAGCACCTCAGGTATGGAATCCAGCATGTCCGGGTTACCCAGCAGGCTCATGGCCTGCTGATAGCGGGTCTCTGCCTCAACCCGTTTTGATTCTGCCTCCACTACTTGCGTATTGAGCTGGGCAAGTTTCTGGGCAGTAATATTTTCTACATCGCTTGAAAAATCGGTAATAATGCTTTGCTCTTCTTTATATCGAAGCAGGGCCTGCTCTGTCTTTTCCACCTTCTTTCGCTCGTCTTCTATTCGGCGGTCAAGCCACTTCACTGCATCCTGGACAGCCCTGAGCTTGGTCTCAAGGTTTTGACCGATATAGGCCCTGGCAAGGGTGTTCGCAATCTTAGCCGCCATCACAGGGTCTTTTGCCTGAAAGCTTATATCCACAAGACGGCTATTGCGGATTGGGTTAATTTCTATCCTTTCTATAAAGCTGGATACCAGGGGAGAGTCTGGATCATATTCGGTCGATATCTTATACGCTGGCTTATCTTTCTCAGTCTTGAGCATGGATAGAAATAAATCCTTCCAGTAAGCAATCGTCTCCTTGATAGAGTGTTTAAGGTTGGATATAAAGGTATCTTCTGTTTTCGGAAAGAATTCCTCGCTTTCATCTAAATTGAGACGTCTTATAACCTCTCGAGCCACGGTACGGCTTTCAATGACCTTGTACTGGGTTTGGTAATAGTCAGTCCCGGATGCGTCAACAGCCATGACCTCCTGGATGGAGACTACATTGGGATTTTCCTTGTCAATGATCAATCTGGTGGTGGCCTCGTAGATTGGAGTAGCGGTAAACGTGTTGATGGTAACGGTTATCACAATGATGGCAAGGAATGTGATGATAGTCCATTTGCGTTTCCGAATTACGCGCAGGTAATCACGAAGGTTTATTTCTTCTTCCCTGTTTTCCATCAAAAAAAGCTCTCTGGAACGATGATTATATCATCCGGTTTGATAATGACATCCTGTATCTTTTTCCCGGCCTTGGTAATGGCATCAACCTTTACATTTATAATCTTTTCAGTGCCATCCTCCACGCGAATAATACGGGTTTTATTCCGTGCTGCAATACGGGTAAATCCTCCTGCAAGACCAATGGCCTCAACCAGGGTAATCTCTCTATCTGGTATTTTATAGGAGCCGGGATTATTTACTTGACCTATAATATAAAAGTAATCTGCTGTTGGAATGAAAAGGACATCCTTTTCCATAAGATAAATATTAGAAATCTGGTCTCTCCCTTTAAGAAGGCCCTGAAGATCAATATCTATCAAGATTTTACGTTCCTTGGCAGTATTCGGATTCTCCGTGCGAATAATCATCCCTTTCTTGCCTGCCTGCCCTGGATCTATTCCTCCTGCCCTGGATATTGCATCCAATACACGCTCCTGTGCCTGAAGGGCATAGCTGCCGGGGTTTTGCGCTGCACCAAGGACCAAAAAACGTTTGCTGTTGTATTCGGTAACCATGGCAGATACATGGGCATCCAACAAATATTGCTCCTCAGCCAATTTGTCTGATATTTTTCTTTCGATTTCAGAGGTGGTACAATTATCTACCTTGATGCGCCCTATCAAAGGGAATGAAATGTATCCCTCTGCTGAGACACGAACTGCCTCACGGGAGAGATCCTTTTCTTCATACACAGTAATACTCAAAACATCATACCCACCCACCATGTAGTCCCCTGCTGCAAGACCCTTTTTATGAGGATGCTCCGTGATGTATTGGGCAACAGAAAACCGTCTTGTCTCCTCTATCACTGATTTAAGGTTGTCATTCATACCCTTATCACCTTTGGCCTTCTTAATTTCATTAAGCCGTGCCAGATCATCCTTTTTAAGTCCGGCATACGCCCCCTCTTTTATGGTGGTAACCTTTACGACCTCGCCTTCGACAGCACATGCACCAATGAGGAAGACAATTGGTATGAAAAGACATATATAAAATAACGATTTCATAGTGAGTAATTTTTAAAAAATTAGTAACTGCTCAGGTATCTTGCCACAAAGACACCAAGACACAAAGATTACAAAATTATTCTACTCTCTTTTGTAACCATTCAACCCGCTACGCCCGCCCTGCTCTCTATACGGCAGGCGGGTTTGGTCCATGGTAGGCTTTCTGGCACGATATGAGTAACTAGTGTCTGAACGAAAATCCCTCTTTTTTGTCATTTCGACCAAAGGGAGAAATCTTATATTTCAACAATAACAATACGCTAAGATTTCTCGCTACGCTCGAAATGACAGCTTTGGATAGTTTTCGTTCAGGCACTAACTACTATCTTTTATTTAAAAATGCAAGAAGAGATAGAATATTTCGTAACCGTTCACAGGTTCAGGGTTCAAGGTTGATGAACTCGTAAAAAGTCGAAAACCCCCTCTCCCTTGATGCCTGCCTGTGCGTGTCCGCACGCAGACAGGGGAGAGGGCTGGGAAGAGGGTGGCCCCCTCCCCTTTGTCCCCTCCCACGAGGGGCTGACTTTTACCCAT
>JAFDHR010000181.1 GCA_019308645.1 Deltaproteobacteria bacterium | reverse complement strand
TTTTGGCATTATTCCGGCGATTATTCTGATAACTCCAAGATTCAGAGAGAGAAATAACCTTCTTATTATAGGCGCCCTGATGAATGTTATTGGTATTGTGTTTAACAGGTTTGTTTTTACTATTCAGACCCTTGCCATACCAGTTATGCCATTTGACAAGTTTATGAGTTATTTTCCAACGTGGCAGGAGTGGGGAATTGCAATAGGATCCGTTGGCTACGGAATACTTTTATTTTCCTTATCTTATAGATATCTGCCACTGTTTAGGTTCTTGGTAAGGTGGTAACGGATTCCGGGATTATCAAAAGGAGCTGATATGTTCCCTTTTTGTTTTGAGTGGGCATGGGATGTTGGGCATCTTATATTTATGGGACTTCTTTATAGTGCCCTTGGCGCCATTTCCTTGGGCCTGCTCTATGCCTTTGTAATGACATGGTTGAAGGTTACGGGACGGGAGAAGCTTTTTGAGCGATTATGGATCAGATTTCCGATTACTCTCTGGTAAACACTATACGTGCCCCATTTTTAGTATCTCAATAGTCACAGAACCATACGTAGCTTTTTTTATTAAATGACCGTATCATGGCGCCAGTTCTTGTCATCCCTTTCCGGGTAATCCAGATTATAATGAAGGCCGCGGCTTTCCTTTCGCATGGCAGCAGAGGTGATGATTAACTCTGCAACAGTTGCCAGATTTCTCAGTTCCAATAAATCCCTTGTAATTGTAAAATCCCAGTAGTAATCTCTGATTTCCTGCTGGATACCCTCTATCCTCTTCCTGGCCCTGGTCAATCGCTTATCTGTCCTGACTATACCCACATAGTTCCACATCATTCTTCTTACCTCATCCCAGTTATGGGAGACGACCACAGATTCATCGCTGTCAGTTGCTGATCCTGCGTCCCATTGAGGAACCTCTGGGAATGGATAATCCGCTTTACCGGTAATTTGCCTGGCACTGTCTTCAAAGGCGAATCGGGCAAAAACAAGCGCCTCGATAAGAGAATTACTGGCTAAACGGTTTGCGCCATGTAGACCGGTATACGCTACCTCGCCTATTGCGTAAAGATTGGGTATAGTAGTCCTGCCCTGTGTATCTGTGAGAATACCACCACACATATAATGAGCAGCCGGCACGACTGGAATTGGTTCTTTAGTGATATCTATGTCTAACTCCAAGCACCTGTTGTAGATGTGTGGAAACCGGGTGTTGATAAAATCCGGAGGCCGGTGAGTTATATCCAGATAAACGCATTCATCGCCGCTCTTCTTTAATTCAGCATCAATTGATCGTGCCACCACATCTCTCAGGGCTAAATCCTGTAAAGGGTCATAACCTTCCATAAAGTGATTGCCCCTTTTATCAATTAATCGACCTCCCTCACCCCTGACTGACTCACTAATCAAAAAATTCTTTTCCAGCGGATGGTGGAGGCATGTGGGATGGAATTGTATAAATTCCATATTTGCCACCTTTGCGCCGGCCCTATACCCAATAGCCACACCATCACCAGTAGCAATATCAGGGTTGGTGGTGTAGAGATACACCTTGCCTGTTCCCCCGGTTGCAAGGACCGTTATCCTGGACAGAAAGATATTTACCTCACCTGTAAGTGTGTCCAAAACATAGGCGCCCCAGCACGTCTCTTCGGTCTCATTCGTTGAGAGGCTTCTTCTTATAAATTTGGATGTAGTAATCAGGTCTACAGCCATATGATTTTCATAAATCTGAATATTTTTATCCTTTTTTACATTGTGGATAAGGGCTCTTTCCACTTCTTGCCCGGTAAGATCTTCCGCATGGACAATCCTTCTTCTGGAGTGCCCGCCCTCGCGGGTGAGATCTAATTTGTCAGGCTGTGCACTGTTATTGTGTGAGAATTTAACCCCAAGAGCAATAAGCTCTTTAATCATATCAGGCCCGTTTGTTACAACCATGCGAACAACTTGCTCGTTACTGAGACCAGCGCCAGACTCTAATGTATCTTTTATGTGAAGATCGAATGAATCATTTGGGTCTAATACTGAGGCAATGCCCCCCTGGGCATAATTGGTAGAGGCATCCATCGTCTCTTTTTTTGTTACTATAGTGACTCTTCCCTTCAGGGCTGCCTTGAGGGCAAAGCTGAGCCCGGCAATGCCACTTCCGATAATAAGATAATCTGATTTTATTTCCATTTGTCGTAACTACTCAGCCACAAATTATCACAAATTATCACGAACAATTATTTAACAATCCCGCTTGTCGGACCCGCCTGCCAGACGGCGGGCAGGTTCATTTGTGTCCATTTGTGTCAGTTCGTGGCTAAATTACATTTAATTGACATAAAATCAGATCTATTGCAAGTTATGATTGATCTTTTGGTTGGCTATTAGTAGATTATAAAGCCTATGAGTGCATCGGTGATTATATTTGATTGCGATGGGGTTATGTTTGACTCCAGGCAGGCCAATATTAATTTCTACAACCATATTTTATTCCATTTTGGCCTCCCTCCTCTAACAGATAAAGATGTAGAATTTGTGCACATGCATACTGTTGTGGAATCACTAAATCATATCTTTAGAGGCACCCCTTATGTAGACGATGCCCAGGAATATCGGTTAAAGCTTGATTACGTTCCCTTTATAAAGGATATGGTTATGGAGCCAGGCCTGAAAGAGGTGCTCGATATTCTCAAACCGGATTATGGCCTGGCAGTGGCAACAAATCGGAGCAATACCATAGGAAAGGTTCTTGAGTTAAACGGACTTAGTCACTATTTTGACATAGTTGTTTCATCCTTAGATGTGCGATACCCCAAACCCCATCCAGAGTCGATTTTCAAGATCCTTGATTTTTTTGGGATCAAGTCCCATGAGTGCTTTTATATAGGTGATTCCGAGGTGGATTTTGAGGCCTGTCAAGCGGCAAAAGCGCCTTTGATTGCTTACAAAAATAAAGACCTAAAATCACCTATACATATTGAAGGCCTGGCGGAGCTAAAAGAGATTCTTAGGGTTCCTAAGAGCATTAAGCCTTGAGACCGGCATGCAATTGCCAGGACATTAACCACTCACTCATATTTTCGGCATAAGCAACCACTCCCAGACCGGCACGATCTTTATCGTGTAGCCATTTATCCTCTCCTCCCTCTTTTCATCCTGACTTACGATAATTCCAGATCGAAGGTTCAGTTCTCTCAATCCTGAAATCAATGCCTTTTTCTCCCGCGTGAAGGTCTCGATATGCGATAAATCATGGCATACTTGGATCAATTTCCATTCCCCATTATCTTGTAGCAAAAAATCGACTTCATGCCCTCTGGCAGTTTTATAGTAAAAAATGTGGAATCCTCTTCTCCTTAGCTCAAGAAAAACGATGTTCTCTAAAAGCCGCCCCTTGTTTTCTGAGAATTTTAGGGTAAGGTAATTATGCAACCCTTGATCAATGAGATAGAACTTCTTTCAATTGATCTGACGTTTCCTTGCGGATTCAGAATACAGTTCGACAAAGAAGCCGAAAAAAATATCCTCCACATATCGAGCATAGGCACTCAACGTAGTCCGAGATAGTTTCATGCCGCGTGATTTGAAATCGTTTTCTACCTTGTGGTAACTAATCGTTGATGCAATATTGGTCATGAGGATTTGTAGCCATTGCCTCAGCAGCTCCGAGTTCTTGATCCGATATCGCTCCGCCAAATCCCTGTAAAAGATAGTATTGAAATAATCTTGTAGAATTCTGCTCTTTGTTCCTTTTTCTTGAATAAATGCGAGTTCCGGGTACCCTCCAGAGAAGAGATATTCCTCATAAAGCTGCCTAATCCGATGCCTCGTTTGCCCATAGAGTGTATTTTCTTCTATTGCTATATCATTTGCTGCGAGAAACTCTCGAAAGGAGAACGGGAATATTTCATAGGTAAGGGTTCTTCCCCTCGGTGCCGTGGCAATTTCATGGCCTAACATCCTTGAGTTTGAGCCGCTGAGAAAGATATTGAATCCCCGATCATTAAGTCTTCTTATAAAATGATCCCAGCCGCTAATATTCTGGATCTCATCGAAGAATATGAACGGATTGCTCTTATTGGGGTAAAGCTCAAAATAGGCATCAAGAATACCTTGGAGATCTTCAGATCTCATCGGCAGAAGGCGCTCGTCTTCAAAGTCCATATAGACTAAGTCCGTAATAGCCACTCCTTCAGCCAGTAACTTCTTGATGGTTTGAAACAGGAAGTATGTTTTACCAGCCCGTCGTGGGCCAATAATCGTAATGATTTTGTTTATCGGTGAGCGCAAAAGGGAGAGATCAACCTTTTGATCCCGCTCTATAAGATCCGGAACCGAAAGATCATGAAATTCCTTGAGTATGATTTTCAGGGTTTCCTTTATCACGGGCTGCCCCTTGTATTGGATGATTACGTACGAGAATTTGGAATAGAATACGCCTTTTTGATGCACTTATAAAACAAAATATAACATTTTTGTTTTATAGGAAAAACATTTTATTGTCAAGAAATCAATACAGCCGGGACCTTACGTTGAAATGCAGCAGCATTAGGGAATATTTTGAGCCTACCTTGGGATTTCAAAGTGGATTTCAAGGTCTTCCAGACAGAGGGAGTATCCTTGATAGTTTGCAATAAATTGACTGGAAAAGTTTTACTTTTTTACGAGCGTTATGCGATGATGATAGCCGGCAACCACGATTCTTGCGATACGTGCCACGCATCCACAATGCCATGGCTGCAATCAATTATCAATAATTTGGTATTGTGTCCCCGGAAATAAAGGAATAAATCAGTAGGATGCCTTGAGACAATTTTCATACCCAACTAACGCCGGAAAATATTTAATGTATATACCTCTGTCTCTGGTAAGAATGGCACTGCACTTTGCTGAAGCGAAACCTCCAATGTAAAAATCCGACAAGAAATGTTCTTTAAGATTTAGATCTGCACCGCACTTGGGACATTTTACTTTTGGTTTTTGTTTCAAATACCTCATCCATGATTGTGATGCGGCAACGGCGGAATCAACATCAAGCGGTTCTATCAATATTTTGTGTTCCTCTAAAAACTCGCCTAACAGCTTGGTGTTTCCTTTAAATTGGGGCATAAGCTCCGCAAATACTACTGGGGGCGCAACTAGATCCTCTCTTCTTGCTAAAGCGGCGTACAGCTTGTCCTGAAAGCTTCTGAATTCATCTTTTACAATATCAAGCAGGATAGTCGTGTCAACACAGACTCTCAATTGACTTTGCCTCTGACTTCATCCATATATTCCATGGTTGTCGGCATACCCTTAAACCTTCCACGCCACTTCTTTTTAATGGTTTCGATTGGGTCAACAATAAGAACATATTTTTGCCCCTCTTTTTTGATATCGACTTCAGTTCCAGGGAGGATACTCATTTCCTTTCTCACATTTATAGGAATTGTAACTTGATATTTCGCAGTTACTTTAGCCAACTCTATCACCTCCTGAAGTATACGCTTTATTGATTTAGAGTATACTTTATATATGATAGACGGTCAATATTTATTTCGGGGGCACAATAAGTAATTATTCATTGCTTCTGCAATTATTCATTGCTTCTGCGCTTCCTCGGCCCTTTTGGTCCGGGCGTTTCCTGTTAAAGCCGTTGCTTTTATAACGTCTCCAGCCTTCTCGAAAATTGAGCATCCGGGAATATGCTGATGATATCCGGCAACCACGATTTGTGCGATACGTGGCATGGATACACAATGCTATGACTGAAATCCATTGTCAATAATTTGGTATTGTGGCCCCGGAAATTCGGCAATCATATTCCTTGTTTCACGACTGAATCTTGATGGTCTCGTAAAAAGTCTCAACAACATGTCATTTCGAGCGAAGCGAGAAATCCGATGCGAAGCATCGTCCCGAGAGAATCGAGGGATCTCAATGAGTCATGTAACAAGAT
>JAFDHR010000180.1 GCA_019308645.1 Deltaproteobacteria bacterium | reverse complement strand
AGGCTATCGGTCTTGGAGGAAGGCATTGACATATTGATGGAATATCGAGTTATAATGGCATTTAATCAATCAGCTCAATTTCTCGGGGCAAAGCGTCAGTCCGCAAAGCACCGCTTCAATTTGGTGTGAAATTTTCACAGAATTATAGCGTTATTATAAAGTGCAGATCGTTATAAACACTCCTGGCACATTTTTAACACAGAAAGATGAATGCTTTCGCCTGAAACATAAAGACAAAGTATTCGATATCTCCCCCTTAAAGCTGGAAAGCATTGTCATCAGCAACCAGGCGATGATCTCCACCCAGGCCATTGCACTGGCCTTGGAGCACAACATAGATGTCATTTTTCTGGACAAATATGGTGACCCTGTGGGACGTGTCTGGTTTTCAAAACTGGGCAGCACCGCGTTGATCCGCAGAAAGCAATTGGAAGCTGCGTCCCATGACCTGGGCATCAAACTGGCAATCCAGATGATAACTCAGAAAATGGAAAACCAGGTCAGGTTCCTCAAAAAGCTTATGTATGCGAGGCCTCGTAAATCATCGCTGTTTGATGAGTTCATTGCCAGAATTGAACAAAGCAGGGAAGATCTGGAATCAAAGCAAGGTGATATTTCCCCCGGCGATATAATGGGGCTTGAAGGTATAGCGGGCAGGGCCTACTTCCAGTGTATCTCCAGGATATTACCTGAAAAATATCAATTTGACGGCCGCTCCCGCCGCCCGGCCAAGGATCCGTTCAACGCTGTGCTCAATTACTGCTATGGAATGCTTTACGGGATTGTGGAAAAGGCCTGTATCCTGTCCGGCCTGGACCCGTACATCGGTTTTTTGCACGCTGATAATTACAATAAGAAATCGCTTGTATTTGATCTGATAGAGCCTTTCAGGATCTTTGCGGAACAGACAGCAGTTTATCTGTTTACAGGCAAAAAGATGAAAGACGAATATTGGGATTCCAGGGAGGAAGCGGTCTCATTGAACCAGAAAGGTAAACCTGTAGTGGTGGAGGCCATGAACAAGCACTTGGATGAGGGGGTAAGGTATCGAAGGAGAAATGTGAAGCGTAGGCACATCATTCAGCACGAGGCCCACAGGCTCGCCAATAAATTATTATCAGATGAAAAGATGGGTAGATCTGACTGGTTGGAAATCAAGGAATTTTAAATGAGGCAAAGCCATGAGTTCAGTCCTAGTATGGATAATTTACGACATTGTGGAGGATAAGGCCAGGGCCAGGGTGGCAAAGGCATGCAAACAATATGGGCTGGAGAGGGTCCAAAAAAGCGCATTTCTTGGCAAGCTCAAGCTGAGCCGCTTTGATGAGCTGGCTGAGAAATGCCTGGACCTTATAGATGAAGATAATGACAGTGTGTATCTTTTTCCCTTCTGTCAGGATGATTTTAAGAAGATCAAAGTCCTGGGGCAGGGCTTTGACAAGAAGCTGATCAACGAAGAGATCCTTTCAAAATTTTTTTGAAAAATTTTTGAGAGTGTGACCGGATCTGTCAAAATGGGGTGGTATAGTTACAAACAAAGCAAGTATTAATCAAAGATGTCCAGAGGATGATCAGGTGATTGGCAGAAGAATCAAGAACTCTTACTTTGTCTTAAGCCGGTGTTGTCAATAAGCAGGAGGAGGTTATAAAGATGCTTAGCGCCATGCGCACGTTGGCATTGGATTATCTATTTCAACAATTAGGAGAGGGGGATCCTCCCAATGAGCTTGACAGTTGGTATCACAAGCTAAGGCGCGAATCGCCAGGGAAGTTGTTTCGATTTTTAGTTGAAGATATAGAAAAGGTCGAAAAAATTTTTGTGATCAAAAAGGCTAAAGATAAGGAATATGCTGAGGTTCAGCCCCTCGAGATGACTTCACATATGTCGGTATATTTGCCTTTTATTAAACCATCAGGATCTCAGGGTGCTCAAATAGGTCCTGTTATCAAACGCATTTACTCCAAAACCAAGGGAGGAGGTCCCTCTAAAAAAATTTTAGCGACAACTATGAGGTATTTTGGTGATCTTGCTAATTCAGGAAAACCCTGGGCTACCTATTTTCAAGAGATAGTAGAAGTATTGGAATCATATCGAATTAAGCTACTAGATGGTTCAATTGTAGAATGGAAAGAGAAGGGATACGAATCCCTTTTAGAGTGCATAGTCCAAGAGATAGGACCGACAAAAGGGACCTCATTGATAACAGTAATGGATGTGTCCGGACGACTACCAGGACAAAGGCAGGATTACCTCGAATATCTATTTAAGGAAATACTCGCAGGCCAACGCTATTTAACCAAAAAAGTAAAAGCGGTCGATAATGCAACCTGTCCCCTATGTGGGGCAACAAATATTACAATCTACCCAAACGCATTAAAGGGGGCTGGGATTAATTTACTCAATATGGACAGAGAGGGTGTTTTCCCTGGAATTGATCTTTCCCAGGCATGGAAGGGATATTCCCTTTGTGCAGCCTGTGCAGACTTATTATACGTTTATAAATATCATGTGTTGAAGAAAACTGGGCCCAAAAAAGACAGAATACCATTTACCGCAAGCATTGCCGGGGAAACTGCTTTGGTGATCCCTTATCTTTCAATGGATACACATGCGCGCCAGGCCTTGTTGAGAAAAATAGATAAGTTTATCAAACACACACCAGATGATGTTGAGTTTGTAGAAGAGACTATTCTTGACATTTTAAAAGATGAAAGCGGGCTGCTTAACTTAACATTCTTATGGGCAGAAATTGGGCAAAATCTCGAAAACGTAACAGGTGCACTGACAGACATTCCGCCGACCAGATTGAAAGAGCTTTCACAGTTCAATGAGCAGGCAAGAGAATGGAATCATGCCGTTTTTCCTAAAGTCAAGATACAGGACGGAAAGTTCTATTTCGGCCCAGATCTTTCTTTAAGGGCCCTTTACCCTCTTTTTTACAGGCAAGGCGGGAGAAAGGCACAGAATATAAATGCCAGCAAAAGGCTCTTCCAGACAAAGCGAGATATTGTCGCTGCCATATACCACAAAACGGACATTCCATATTCACGTTTTTGGGATGAAATAGTGGTAACTGCTCGCAGTTATTGGAGCCAAGCCATAGAGGAAAATAACACGTATACCTTATTGTATGAAGGGGAGGGGAAAAAGGGTCCGTATTTGACCCTAGCGGGATGGGTCAGGCACGTGGCCTGGTGGCTTTATTATTTCAGACGGCTGGAGGTGATGGAGATGGATGATCATTTTTTTGAACCTGAGATGGACTCTCTCAAACCCTACTTTGGACCTGAGACGGGCATAAGCTCGCCAGAAAAGGCGTATGCCTTTTTATTGGGAGTGCTTTACGGAAGGGTGCTTGAGATTCAGGGGGGAAAAGGTGTCAATGTTGGAGCTAATGCGCTTACATGGCTAAAAAGGCTGACATTAAAAGGTAAAGACCTGCCAGGACTTTATATTAAGGTAAGGGAAAAGCTATTAGCCTACGAGGCTGAGAAAAGTCAGAAAGTCAGAGATCTAATCAATGAGATAGGTAAGCTTGGTGTAAAGTTAGGCGATCCTATTGAATTGGATCAGACCCAAACAAATTATTATCTTTTACTTGGACAGTCTATGACAAGAACGATTCTTAAAGGTGAGCAATAGGAGGTAAGAAGATGCCAGATAATGTACAGACTCTATCAGGACGAAGAGAATTTCTGTTTTTGTATGACATAAAAATGGGGAACCCTAATGGAGACCCGGACGAAAACCGGCCAAGGGTATTACCAGATGGAACCCATTATGTAACCGATGTCCGCCTAAAACGTTTTGTGCGGGATTTTTTGAAAACTCAGGGCAAAGATATACTGGTCGACAATATAGAAGGTCGCACCACCAACCTCACTGGAAGGGTAGTGCATTATTTGCAATCTCACAATATGGAAAAGGCCACGGGTGCTGAGTTGGTAAACATACTTCTGGACTCTTTTATAGATGCAAGACTTTTTGGGAGCTCCTTTGCGTTCAAAGCAGAAAAAGTCAAGGGCGGCAATGGAAAGGAAGAAATCTGGGAGCCAAAGCCAGAGCCAAAAACCCTCACAGGGGCTGTTCAGATAAATATGGGAGAAGTGCTCCATGAGGCGGAAGAGGTAGACATACACGGAACGTCAATTTTTGGAAGTGCAGAAGAAAAAACACAGGGAACATTCACTACATATTTTGCATTACGATACGCTCTGATTGGTTTTTCAGGTATAGCCAACGAACATTCAGCAGAGATTTCCAGATTGACTGATGAAGATTATGATCTTTTCCTCAGGGCCCTATGGCATGGGGTGAGATCAGCAGCCAATACCAGGACCAAAGTTGGTCAGATTCCTCACCTTCTCCTCAGCATAGAATACAAACCAGGTGAAGAGTTTCAGTTTGGTCGACTCCATGATTATGTCAAACCAAGAGCTGCCAATGATAAACCGGAAAAGTCATGGACTTCGCCAGAAGATTACACTGTGGATCTCAGCGTATTATTGGACCGTGTTAACGCACGATCAGATCGTATACAAAAGATTCGGTATGCCAAATCCTCAGATATAAAATTGAACCCCCAACTTCCTGACAACTGGGAGCCCATGGATATTGAACGACTTTAGGAAATAACACCTGGAGAAGGGAATGAGATTAATATCTTTTAGGCTTAGTGGACGATTCGGCCACTTCTTAAGGGCTGAGGCAGCGGCAAGCGCATTAACATACCCTGTGCCCCCAAGAACTGCAATACTAGGGGTGATAGGGGCCCTCTTGGGATTACAAAAGGATCGGCCCCAATCATTACTGGAGCCAGCATTTATTGCATTGGAAGGAAGGCTGCCCCAAACTCACTGGCACAAGGTAAAATTGAGAAAAGATCCGCCGGAGTTACTGCCAAAGGTTATAAAAAGAAATCAAAAGGCGGAAAAGGCGACTAAGGTTGAGAAGGCAACTCTTATATGGCAAGAATGGCTTTTTGAGCCATCCTATACGGTGTGGGCTTCGATACCGGAGCCCTACTTGAGTAATATGGAACAAAGATTGATTGAAAAGAGATGGCATTTTCAACCCTGCCTCGGTTTGTCAGAAATGATGGCCGAGTTGGAGTATTTAGGATCTGACGAAAGCTCTCCTATGCCCGCTGGACACTATAACGTTAATTCCATTATACCCCAGGAATGTTGTACCTTGGATATGGACAAATTATTTGATGACAATCTGGTGATTCACCATCTACGCATGCCTCGCACGGTGTCACCTGAGCGGATATTTGTCCATGCGAGCTATTTTATGGAAAGGGACGGGAGATCTATACCCGTTCAAACCGGCCATGCGTATAAATACAATGGCAGGATTTTGGTTTTCTTATGAAGGCCCTAAAATCTCATCC
>JAFDHR010000179.1 GCA_019308645.1 Deltaproteobacteria bacterium | reverse complement strand
ACAAGGTTGATAGGCTAGATGTGTAAGTGCAGTAATGTACTTAGCTAACTAGTACTAATAGGTCGTGCGGCTTGGCCATAATTATCTACTTTTTATTTTTTCATTCAATACTATCCATAAATAAGAGTTTTCGGTGGCAATAGCGAAGAGGAAATACCCGTTCCCATCCCGAACACGGAAGTTAAGCTCTTCAGCGCCGATGGTACTGCGTGGGGGACTGCGTGGGAGAGTAGGTCGCCGCCGAGATTTTTCATACCCCTTATTAATTTCCTAATAAGGGGTTTTTTATCCCCTCTCCTCTATCCCAAGTTCAAATCTCCCCATTCATACTGGATAATTGATAGCAATGACACAGCCGCTGTTTCAGCACGTAATATTCTATTTCCCAAAGAAATTATGTGAAAACCAGCATCTTTTGCGAGGTTGATTTCATTCAGGGTAAAACCTCCTTCAGGCCCAACTATAGCAAAAACATGAGGCGCAAAGCTCATGGATGTTAACAATCTCTTAAGGTCTACCTTATCTTCGTCTTCCCATAACAGAACCTTTAATGTCTTTTTATTTGGCACGGTGTTAATAAGTTCTTCAAATGGCAAAGGAGTATTTAAGGTAGGCAGCGTTACCCTGCCACATTGTTTACAGGCTGATTTCATTATTTCCATCCAGCGATCCATTTTGTTTTTTAGTTGCTTTGGTTTTAATTTTATAACCGTTCTTTCTGAATAGAAAGGATAGATTGACCCTATCCCTAATTCCGTCACCTTTTTGATAAGATACTCCATGGGATGAGATTTAATAAGAGCTTGAGCAAGGCTAATCTTTACTGGTGAAGGAGGTAAAGATGGTATGGTCTTGGTAATTCTAACCTTTACTTCTTTGTAATGTACCGCTTCTATTGTTGCCTCAAAAGACTGCTCTTCCCTATCCATAAGAATCAACGTTTCGCCTTTTTTCATTCTCAAAACGCTGACTATATGCCTGGCCTCTTTGCCGGTAATTAATAGAAAGCCGCCTGTCGGTATAATTTTTTCTACAAAAAATCTTCTCAATTATTCCTCTTTTTTCTTTTTTTCTTTCTGCTTAGCTACTGTTTTAAAGTTTTAGACTTCAATTTTTGAGCCCCGGCCAATGTATTTAATAAATCCACTGAAAAAGTTATTTCTGTTTATAGCATACAATGACTGTATAATACATCTGGTCTTTGAATATCAATGATCAGTTACAGATGAAAGAAGATTGTCATGGTAAAGAAAAAGAGGAAGCTAAAATTGAATAGAACTTGGGTGAAGCATACCTTTCAATCCCACCAAGTCCCTGCCTTTAGATTGATGATTCCTTTTCCAACACCAACTTATCCCACAGGTGGTTGTGGCTCTGCTCACAATGGATATAAACACTCCCGGTCAACCCCTGAAGGGGCGTCTTGAGATCGTAGATGATAAACCGTTGATCCTCTTTGATTTTTTTTAATGTGCCCTTGATTATCCAGGAGTTAGCTAAATCCTTTTTAAGGTGTTTATCCATAGCAAATACCTCCAAAATCAAAGTCAAAGAGTGGAAAAAACAAGCTCTTGTTTTATAGATATGCAAAAATTATGCAAAATTCGCCAGTCGTAAAGATCGTCTTAAATTTCAAATAGTTAAGATACCATTAACAATGCTCTGTTTATAAAATGTGTAAACAAATACATAGTTATGTGAAATTAATTTCCACTTTTTGATAAGTTTTTAGATATTCAGGCGGAGATAGGGGTAGAAAGGAGGGTCAATAAATCACTAAAGACAACAATTCCCATCATAGGAGGGATGAAACAGGGTGCCCTGTCAAGACAGGTAGGAAGCCTAACCGAAAGTTGGCAATTTCAAACATCCGCTATTATTTATTGGAATGTGTAATAAATTTTGTTTTATGGAAATTCTCCTTTTTGGGACTTACCCAGAGGAGACAAAAAATGCCAATGAAAGGTTTGATCTTGAAAGGTCAAATCAAAATTATTGTACTACCTGAAAAAGATTTGAATCTGATTGAGGCTATTTTAATAGGCTGCTTGAGGTATACTTATTTGGCAATTCAATTTTGGATAGACATTGCAAGAGAAAATGTATTTAGAAATTTCTTCCGATATCTCCTCCCGAAACATTTCTTTTAAACTCTTCTCGACTGATTCGTCCACATTAGCATACTGCGCGTAGACCATACGAATCAGCCTATCCTCTGATGCTGTTGGTTTAGAGTGTTTATTCTCCCATCTTGATACTGTAACCCGACTTACGCCTATTATCTGCGCGAACTCTTGTATTTTTAGATAAATATTTTTACGAAGAAACTTTATTTCTGGTGCAGAAAGCCTATTTGGTTTCAAAATAATTTGTTCTCCAATAACCTTTAACAACTGGTTGGGATTTGGAATAGAAACAACTTTCTCACCGCAATTATCGCATTTCTTTATTTCAACATTCATTAATTTGACATTATCTAAACCAGATTCTAAGAATTCATGCTCTCCACGAGCAGTAACGATATCCTTATTCCCACAATTCGGGCATGTTTGCTTGCTACTCATGGTTGACCTCCTTTTTAATAAATAGTGACCACCCGTAGCGTACGAGAATCTAAAATGATAGTAACGATAACTGCATCATCTCCATCAAGCGTTGAACCTTCAACTTTATATTTATAGTGGTTGTGATTTTTATCATATTCGGATGGTGAATTTACCGTACCATTGGAAAGTATTAGAAGTATATCTTGAAAATCAAAACCTCTCTCCAGCATTTTTTCCTGACAATGACTGGTTAAATCAACAATACAATCAGCATAAGTTGTGATTTTATTGATTAATTCTGTTGCTTTTTCTGGAGCAATTGGTTCACTTATCGAATATTCCACTTAATTCTCCATGTCAAGAAAAAAGTAACATGATGTTACATTTTTATATCTATTATATCGACTATTTCCAAAAAGCTTTAGCAAATTTTACCAAGGATAAATTAAGAATCAAATATATTAATTACCAAAATCAATTTCAAACTTGCTATTATGAACTAATATCTTATAAACCGCCCTATCTTTCCAATCCTCTTCTTGAAACATGCTAACCTCACAAGCCCCATCTTCAGCATCCTTGTAAATGCCTATTTGTGAATCTAAATTGCCACCATTAGAACCCCTTTCATAATATAGCCGAGGAGATAACACCCTGGCTGAAATGGTGTTTAAGTCGCATAAGAAAAGAAGCTCTATTTTAAAGAGGGGATGAAACAGAGTATCGTAGGTGGAGCCTACGTAGGAAGCCTAACCGAAAAATGGCAATATTAGATCATAGTGGGATGGGTTTATCTAATTAAAATCTATGAATCTTCTTGTTTATCTTTGAGAGAGACCTCAACAGTTTTTTCTTTGGTTCGCTTTATCTTTCTTGGGGTTCCCTCTACTTTTGCTTCCCACTTCCCAGCGTCCAAATTTAGGCCAAGGTCAAGATCAAAATGGCTAAACCATCCTTTATCTATTTCTTCTTTTTCTGAAAACTTCACAACAAGTTTATGCTTATCTGGTTGGTATTTTTCCTTTACGGCGTCTAAAAGTTGAGCTACATAGTGAACTATTAATCCTGATTCATCAGACGATACAGCAGGAACAGTAGAACGAGATACTATCACACTATCTTCTGAAAGGGGAAATTTCATAGTTAAAGGATCACCTTTAATAGGTGTTGCTGTTACAGACAGGATTGGTTCATCGTTATTATTTTCTTCACTCAATTTATTCTCCTTTCTATTTTCAAAGGCGATATATAGCTACTCCTCCACCATTAAGATTGAAAAAGTCTTAGCGTCTCGGAATCTTTCTTACTCTTTCTTTGAGCTTTTGGAATAGTTGCATCAGCCAGTTGAGCATATTCTAATTTTTTCCCTTCTAAAATTTCCTTAACGGTAAGAATTTCCAAGCGATTGCTCTTATTCTCTAGAGTGGCAAAATCGCCACTTTAGTTTTCATATTTAATACCTAACCATTGGCTAAGCTTATTTGAAGGGACAGCAAGGCAAAAGTAGCCTGAAGAGGCTACTTCTTTCGCATAGCTAATACCGGCACTTCCTACAGCTGTTACCACACCAATTAGTTCCCCTGTTTTTCTTGAAAAGATTGGACCTCCACTGGACCCTGAAGCTATAGTTATATCGCCTATCATACGTGTACTTCCGAAAGATTTTACAGCCGGGTTAGATACAATTCCTACGGAAACACCGCCTACGCTGACCCCCCTTACACTTTTCCCCGCATCCAGCAAAATAGGATTCCCTATGGCGACTATTTCTTCACCCTTTGTTGCAGCCTTGTCGAGCTGAACCGTAGCCCACCTATCACTTCTTAGGTTGATAGCCTTTATGAGAGCCGCATCGTTAATCTCGTCAATAAAAACGATCTCACAGGAATAAGTGCCTTTGAGGTCACCCGCGTTGAACCTCACTTTTATTTCTGATCCCATTAGTACATGGGCGCAAGTCAGGATTAAACCGTCTCCAGAGATCAAAGTTCCTGCCCCTTGCAGAAAATCTCCCAAAACCTCGCAGACATAGTACTCTTGTTTTTTTACAAAAGATTCAAAATCTTTGATTACAGACGTAACACTGTGTGAGGATTTTAATGCCAAAGCATGTGGCTCTTTTTTTTGGGTAGGCACTTCAAAAACGTTAAGTGCATTTTGAACCCACAAGTCAAGTTCTTTGTGTCTCTGGGCAACCTTAGGACCAAACGGATGTATAAGACATTTCAAAACACTCCTTTCTTGGCCTTGAACCCTTGGAAAACCCCTAAACTCCATGTTGTAGAGAGTTTTTGCAAACACATTAAAGCAATCTCTAATAAGTCCCTCTAGTTTCGCCATTAGTGCTTCAAAGGATACATCAATATCCAAGGGGTCATCAACTCGGTATGCCTCGTTGCGGTCATTGAACTTCGTTCCAATTCTAACAAGGTCATAACTAACGTCTTCTTTGTTGAATTGATATTCCTGCCCACTCACTATTAAAATAAATCCGAGCTTCCATCCAGACGAAACATTACCTTGTCTGAATATGTAAGGCATATAAACTGGTCGACTTATATTGGCTGGCGTATAGTTATAGATATCTACAAGGCTATTATAACGGTTCAAAACCATAATGTACCTATTGTAAGCATTATTAGCATTCATACGAGAATATTGGGTAGGGTAAATATTGTGGGAGCTGACTGCAGAATTATAACAGATCTTAGCATAGTCAAGATTGAATTTTGTCATATTAAGTTGTGATTTGTAGTCACTCTTGTCCAAAAACGCTTTTTAGAAAAATTGATTGAAAATGTCCTCCTAATGGGAGACCATATCTTTATACAAATTAAACGGAATCCCAATAACAAGGAGGACAGGATC